>JBDSAN010000541.1:0-17225 GCA_039922115.1 Jatrophihabitantaceae bacterium | reverse complement strand
TCCGAGCAGTCCAGCACCGCGCTGGCACGCAGCGCGCAGCGTGCGGCACACGCGCTGGACCCGGCCAGCGTGCAGGAGAAGACTCGACGCTCGATTGCCGACCGGCACGTCCGGGTCACCCCGGCTGACTACGGCACCGCCTGGTTGATGGCGCTGCTGCCGGCCGCTGACGCGCTGGCAGCCCAGTCTCGGATCGATGCGGTGGCTCGTACCGCAACCAGGGACGATCCGCGGTCGATAGACCAGCTGCGCGCCGATGCCTTGGTCAGCTGCTTGCTCGGCAACGGTGCGGACGATTCACCGGCCGCCGATGACCGGCTACCAACTCGGCTCGAGCGCAAGCCGGCCATCCAGGTCGCGGTGGGTCTCGATACCTTGCTCGGTCGCGATGAGCAGCCGGGCTGGCTAGACGGTTACGGCCCGATCAGTGCCGACTACGCGCGCGAGCTCGCCCATGACCCCACCGGAACCTGGCGCAGGCTGATCACGGACCCGTTGACCGGGCAGTTGCTGGACTATGGCGCCAGCCGCTACCTACCCCCAAAGCACCTCGCCGCGCACGTGATCGCCCGCGACGGCGAATGCGCCTTTCCGTTCTGCACCCATCGAGCCAGCCGATCTGACCTCGACCACATCACACCGTTCCCGAATGGCCCTACCGCGGCTGGCAACTTGCAACCGCTACATCGCCGGCATCACAACGCCAAGACCCATAACGGCTGGCAGAACGAGCGCGACAACCACACCGGCGAGACCCATTGGACCAGTCCACACGGCAGGCGCTACACCACCAGGCCGCCCCAGCGCTGGACGCAGCCCCATGACAGGCTTCCCGACGACCAGCCACCTGGCGACCAGTTCCCTGACGACCAGTTCCCTGACGACTTCCGTGACGACTTCCCTGACGACCAGCCATGATCCGCGCTTGCCCTTTGCTAGGTATCGCGCGTCAGTTTCGGCCGGTGAGCACCGGCAGGTAGGCCCGCGCCGGTACGCTCCGGCCATGGATCAGCCGCTCATCGCATCGCTGCGCCGCGCGATCGCTGCCAACCCGCAGGACCTGCCGTTGCGGCTGCACCTGGCTGAATTGCTCGTCGATAGCGGCGATCACGCGGCCGCCGTCGGCGAGATCGCGGCTGTGCTCGCCATCCAGCCTGTTGATCGGGCCGCTCAGCAGTTGATGACCCGCGCGCTCGGCCTGGCCGCGGCACCACAGTCCGAGCCAGCACAGTCCGAGCCAGCACAGTCCGAGCCAGCACCGTCTGAGCCAGCACCGTCTGAGCCAGCACCGCCGACGCCCGCGGCCGGGGCCGAGCACCCACCCGTCCAGTTCGACTGGTCAGCTGCCGAGGATCAGATCGGCGAGCAGATTCCACCGATGTTCATTGGCGAATCTGCCACGAATGAGGTGCCGGCAGCGGCCGCCTTCGACCTGGAACGTCCCCGGTTGCGGCTGTCCGATGTCGGCGGCATGCAGCAGGCCAAGCTGCGGCTGGAGGCCAGCTTCCTGGCACCGCTGCGCAACCCGGAGTTGCGATCGATGTATCGCAAGAGCCTGCGGGGCGGCCTGCTGATGTACGGTCCGCCCGGCTGCGGCAAGACCTACCTTGCGCGAGCCCTGGCCGGCGAGCTCGAAGCCGGCTTCATCAGCGTCCAGATCACCGACATCCTCGATCCGATGCTGGGGACCAGCGAGCGCAACGTCTCGGAGCTGTTCCTGGCTGCCCGCCGCGCGGCTCCCTGCGTGCTGTTCTTCGACGAGGTGGACGCGCTCGGCCAGCGCCGCTCGCAAACGCGTAACAGCGCGCTGCGGGGCACCATCAACCAGCTGCTCACCGAACTGGACGGAGTCGACCAGGACAACGAGGGTGTCTTCGTACTGGCCGCCACCAACCAGCCCTGGGACGTCGATCCGGCGCTGCGCCGGCCTGGCCGGCTGGATCGGACCGTGCTGATCCTGCCGCCGGACGCCGAGGCCAGAGAGGCGATCTTCCGGCACCACCTGCAGCGCCGACCGATCGCAGGCATCGACCTGGGCAGGTTGGCCAAGCGGGCTGAGGGCATGTCCGGTGCCGACATCGCCTACGCCACCGAACTCGCGGCCGAGAACGCGCTACTGGCCAGCGTCGCGTCCGGTGACCCGCGACCGATCCGGATGGATGACCTGACCAGCGCCCTGGACAGCATCCGTCCCTCGATCGGACCGTGGTTGGAAACCGCCCGCAACCTGGTCACCTTCGGCCAGGACGACGGCACCTACGCCGAACTGCGCGGGTACCTGAAGAAGGCCGGCCGGATGTGACCGGTCAGGTTGCCTTGCACCAGGCGGCCGCGCTGCTCGAAGCTGGCCAGGCGGGTGCGGCGATGCGGCTGCTCACCGGCTACCTCGCCAGCGAACCGGACGACCCGTACGCCCAATGCCTGGCCGCCCGGTCCTTGCTGGACCTCGATGAGCCCGGCCGGGCCTTCGAGCTGGCCCGCCGCGCGGCTGCCCGGAGCCCGGCCGAGGATTGGCCGATCCGGCTGCAGACGCTGGCATTGGTCAACCTGCACCGCTTCGATGAAGCCCAGTTGGTCGCCAGGCAGGCGGTGCTGGTCAACCCGGGCAGCTGGCAGACCCACTACCTGGTCGCCTTCGCCGACGCGAGTTCGCACTCGGCCACCGGCCATTCGCTGGCTGCGGCCGAGCAGGCCCGCGCGCTGGCACCTGCCGAGGCGTGCACGCACCGGATGGCCGGCACGATCGCGCTGCAGCTCGGCCAGCGCGCGCTAGCCGTGCGCTGCTTCAACGAGGCGCTGCGGCTGGATCCCAACGATGCGATCGCCCAGCACGAGCTGGCTCGTGCGCACCTGAAGCAATGGCGAATCGCCAAGTCGCTACAGGGCTTTCTGGCTGCCGGACGGCTGGATCCACGGCTGGGGCAGCCGGCTGCGAACCTGCACCAGATCATGGAACGCGCGGTCATCGTGCTGCACTACGCGACGTTGCTGGCCTACTTCCTGAGCGCGACCGCTCCGGTCGGGGTGGCGTTAGCGGTCGCTACGGTGACAGTCGCCGTCACGGCTTGGGCACGCGCGCGGGGCGGGCCGCAGCTGCTCCGGTTCGCCGGCACGTTGCGCACTCGGGATCCGCTGCTGGTGGTCTGGGCCGGCCTGCTCGGCGTGGCCGCCGGGTTGCTGGTACTGCGGCCGCTGCTGCCTGCCGGCTCGGCTGCCTCGAACTCGCCGTCGGCGGCCGACTTCGCGCTGACCGCCTCGGTGGTATCGATCCTGGCCGGTGTGATCGTGTCCTGGGTCAGGCGCAGCCGGCTCCGCCGTCGCTGAACCACCGCCGGGCCGCGTGAGCACGCGTGAGCAAGGCCGCACGTTCGATCGCACCGGCACTGGGTAACCTTCGCAACGAACCCCGCCGCATCCCAGGAGGCAACCGCATGCGCAAGGTGCTCATCGCCAATCGAGGCGAGATCGCCGTCCGGGTGATCCGTGCCGCTCGCGACGCCGGCCTGGTCTCGGTCGCGATCTATGCCGACCCGGACCGGGACGCGCTGCACGTACGGATGGCCGACGAGGCCTTCGCGCTCGGCGGCAGCACCCCTGCCGACTCCTACCTGGTGATCGAGAAGGTGATCGCGGCCGCCGAGAAGTCCGGCGCCGATGCCATCCACCCCGGCTACGGCTTCCTGTCCGAGAACGCCGACTTCGCCCAGGCGGTGCTCGATGCCGGCCTGATCTGGATCGGACCGTCCCCGCAGTCGATCCGCGACCTCGGCGACAAGGTGACCGCTCGGCACATCGCGCTGCAGGCCGGCGCGCCCCTGGTACCGGGCACCAAGGATCCGGTGGCCGGCCCCGAGGAGGTGGTCGCCTTCGCCGAGGAATTCGGGTTGCCGGTCGCGATCAAGGCGGCCTTCGGTGGCGGCGGGCGCGGGCTGAAGATCGCCCACACCATCGAGGAGATCCCCGAGCTGTACGCCAGCGCGGTTCGCGAGGCGGTCAGCGCCTTCGGACGCGGCGAGTGTTTCGTCGAGCGGTACCTGGAGAAGTCCCGGCATGTCGAGGCCCAAGTGCTGGCCGACACCCACGGCAACGTGATCGTGGTCGGTACCCGGGACTGCTCGCTGCAGCGGCGCAACCAGAAGCTGGTTGAGGAAGCACCGGCACCGTTCCTCACCGACGAGCAGCGCGACCGGATCCACAGCTCGGCAAAGGCGATCTGCCGCGAGGCGAACTACCACGGCGCCGGCACCGTGGAGTACCTGGTCGGCAACGACGGCGTGATCAGCTTCCTTGAGGTCAACACCCGGCTGCAGGTCGAGCACCCGGTGAGTGAGGAGACCACCGGCCTGGACCTGGTGCGCGAGCAGTTCCGGATCGCCGACGGCGAGGCGCTGCGGATCGTGGAGGATCCGGCGCCGCGCGGGCATGCCTTCGAGTTCCGGATCAATGGCGAGGACCCGGGCCGCAACTTCCTGCCGGCGCCGGGCGTGGTCACCAACTATCGCGAGCCGGCCGGCCCCGGGGTACGGGTGGATTCTGGCATCGAGGGCAACTCGGTGATCGGCGGCGCGTTCGACTCGTTGCTGGCCAAGCTGATCGTCTGGGGCGAGAGCCGGGACGAGGCGCTGGCCCGCGCGCGTCGGGCGCTGGATGAGTTCGTGGTGGACGGGATGGCCACCGCGCTGCCGTTCCACCGGGCCGTGGTGCGTGACCCGGCCTTCGCGCCGGCCGACGGCGAACCGTTCACGGTGTTCACCCGCTGGATGGAAACCGAGTTCGACAACCAGATCGAGCCGTTCACCGCGGCCGAGCACGCCGACGGTGGCAGCGCCGAGCGGGAGCGGCTGGTGGTCGAGGTGGACGGTCGCCGGCTGGAGGTGTCGCTACCGGCCGGGTTCGCGGCCAGCGCGGGAGCCACTGGCAAGAAGGCCGCGCCCAAGCGCTCCAGTGCCCGCAAGACCGGCGCGGCTGCCTCCGGCGACGCGCTGACCGCGCCGATGCAGGGCACCATCGTCAAGATCGCGGTCAGCGACGGCGACACGGTTGCCGCCGGTGACTTGATCGTGGTGCTGGAGGCGATGAAGATGGAGCAGCCGATCAACGCCCACAAGGCCGGCACGATCACCGGGCTGAGCGCCGAACCGGGCGCGGTGGTCACCGCCGGTGCGGTGATCTGCGAGCTCAAGGACTGAGCAGAACGGGCCGCCTATCCCGTGGATAGGCGGCCCGTTCGATTAGCTAGTGGTGGCTCAGGCCATTCAGCTGGCGGCCAGGACCGCTTCGATCTCGAGGCTGATCGAGATCTTGTCGCCGATCACGACGCCGCCGCCGTCCATCGGCATGTCGATGTCGACGCCGAACTCCTTGCGGCTGATCTCGGTGCTGGCCGAGAAGCCCGCCCGGGTGCCGCCGAACGGGTCCGGGCCGAAGCCGTTCAGTTCGAGCTTGAGCGGGATGTTCTTGGTGTGACCCTTCAGGGTCAGGTCGCCGTGCACGATGAAATCGTCGCCGGCAGCTTCGACCGAGGTCGAGGTGAAGGTCATCGTCGGGTGCTTGTCGACCTCGAAGAAGTCGGCCGAGCGAATGTGGTTGTCACGCTGGGAGTTGTTGGTGTCGATCGAGTTCAGCTCGATCTCGGCGGTGACGGTCGAGGCCAGCGGGCTCTCGGCGGTCACGATCGTGCCGGAGAACGCTCCGAAGCGTCCCTTGACCTTGCTGACCATCATGTGCCGAACCGAGAACGAAACGTCCGAGTGCACGGCGTCGATGTTCCAGGTGCCGGTCAGGTAACCCGGGATAGTGCTGGCTTCTACGCTCATCTGCTGCCTTCCAATCTGGTTTAGTGTTCAACTGTTGCTTGGTCAACCATCCCAACTGGAAAAGAATTCCGCAAGTCCGAAGGCGCATTAACTACTCGAAGGACGTACCAGCAGCGTTTGCAGCCCGAAACCTACCGGGCCGGCCTGGTCAGCCAGCGTCGATCTGGTGGTGGCCATTCCGTCGCCGAGCCAGGTTTGGGCATCGAGCAGCAACCACTCCCCGACGCTCGGCCGGACCAGGTGCAGGTCCAGGTCCACGTTGGCGAAGGACCAGGCCTGCCAGTCCAGCTCGGCTGAGATGCCACTGGCCGAGTCGCCCAGCAGGGCAGCCCGCTGCAGCGGCGACAGCGGTTGGCCCTCAACCAGCGGGATCCGCGGCCGGATCCAGGCGGCCGCCGGGCCGGGCTGGTAGGCCGACCCGGAGACCACCCGCCAGTCGAGCTGGTTGGCGTACGGAAAGCCGTAGATGTCGAAGCTGGCCAGCTGCTCCGGCTGCACCGACTGCGCTGGCTGCTTGGACTGGGCCGCTTCAGGCGCCCCGGTGGACGAGGCGAGTTGACCGGGTGCGAGCAGCCAGACCCGAGCCTGCAGGCTGACCCGGTCCGATGTGCCGAGCTGGGCGCTCACCAGCACCGCCGAGCGCGACAGCCGGCGAACCCGAGCGGTCACCATCAGGTCAGCGACCGGCACCGGCCCGATGAACTCGGCTGCCAACCGCACCGCGATCAGGTCCGAGCGGCCGGCTGCGCTGGCGGCCAGCCGTTCGGCGGCCAGCACCAGCAACGCGGTCGGCGGCCCGCCGTGCTGCAGCTGCGGTGACCACGGGCCACCACAGGCCGGATCGCTAAGCACCTGGGCAGCCAGCTCGGTCTGGTCGCCGGTACCGGTCAGCGCCGGCTCGAACTGGTCATAGAAGGCAATGGAATCGGTCGCGGCACTCATTACGCCGACGATAGCGGCAGACTGGACGGATGGATCAGCCACCAGTCGAGCACCCGGGTGCGCTGCGCTGGCTGCGCTACGCCTTCGGCGGGAAGCTGCCCGAGCGCTTCGATGACTGGGTCTACGCCGACCTGACCGGGCCGGACTGGCGGTTGCGCGAGGCCGGCCGGATCATGCTGTTCGCGATAGTGCCGATCACCGGCCTGCTGCTGCTACCCGGCCCGCTGGAGATCCGGATCTACGCCGCGCTGTTCGTGGTGATCGGCCCGCTGTTCGTCGGCCTGGCCTACGGCGATGAGTTGCGCGACCGGCGGCTGCGCCAGCACGGCATGCTGCCACCGCAAGGCCCGGACGCCGACTAGGGCCGGACGCCGACTAGGGCCGCCTAGCGGCTAGCTGTCCTCGCCGGCGTTGGACCGCCGGGCCGCGATCCGCGAGATCATCTCGATCCGCTTGTCGGCCAGCGAGATCATTTCCGAGGTGCGGGCCGCGATGTGCTCGTGATCGGCACCGTCGGAAAACACCATCGCCCAACCGTGCGGGCCTTCGAGCTCGGGCACCCGCTCGACCAGTTCCAGCCGCGAGACGTGATGCACGCCGGCGAACTCGTGATCGGCGGTAACCACCGCGACCACCACGTGATCATCGGGCAGTTCGGCCACGTGCGCGACGATCCGCTCGGCGTTGTCGGCGAACACGCCCGCCGCCCGGATCGTCTGGCGCGAGCGCTCGATCTGCTCCGGGGAGACGTCCATCAGATCCATCCATTCGGTTCAGGTGCGGCTATCAGTCCAGATCATCATGATGCATGAGCTGGCGGGCCGCCTCGGTCACCGAGCCTGAGATGGACGGGTACACCGTGAAGGTCGCGGCCAGCTCGTTGACGGTCAGGCCGAGTTGCACCGCCATCGCGATCGGCTGGATCAGCTCCGAGGCCTGCGGCGCCACCACCGAGCCGCCGATCACCACCCCGGTGGCCGGCCGGCAGTACATCTTTACGTACCCGTCGGTCACCCCCTGCATCTTGGCGCGGGCGTTGCCGGTCAACGGCAGCACCACCGTCCGGGCCGGCACCGCGCCGGAGGTCACCGCGGCATGACCGATGCCGACGGTGGCGATCTCGGGATGGGTGAACACGTTCGCCGCCACCGTCTTCAACCGCAACGGGTGCACCGCCTCGCCGAGGGCGTGCCACATCGCGACCCGGCCCTGCATCGCCGCCACCGAGGCCAGCAGCAGCACCCCGGTGCAGTCACCGGCCGCGTAGATGCCGGGCACCTGGGTGCGCGAGACCCGATCAACCTGAATGAAGCCGTTGCGGTCAAGGCTCAGCCCGACATTTTCCAGGCCCAGCCCGGCGGTGTTGGGTACCGAGCCGACGCACATCAGCACGTGCGAACCGCTCACCGACCGGCCATCGGTCAACCGCACCTCGACCGTGTCGCCGGTCCGGACCACCTGTTGGGCGCGCGCCTGCTTCATCAGGGTGCCGCCGTGCTCGGTGAACACCTTCTCGATCACGTCGGTGGCGTCCGGGTCCTCGCCGGGCAGCACCTTCTCGCGGCTGGACACCAGCGTCACCGGGACGCCCATCTCGCTGTAGGCCGAAGCGAACTCCGCACCGGTCACCCCGGAACCGACCACGATCAGGTGAGTGGGCAGCTCGGTCAGCTCGTACAGGTCACGCCAGGACAGGATCCGCTCGCCGTCCGGCTCGGCGCCGGGCAGCACGCGGGGGGTGCCGCCGGTCGCCAGCAGCACCACATCGGCCTGCAGCTCACGAGAGCCGGCGCCATCACCCGCGCTGCCCTCCACCTCGATACCGAAGGTGCGGCCCTGATGCGCGGCGGCGAACCGGCCACGGCCGGCGATCAGGGTGACCCCGGCCCGCAGCAACCGGGCCCGGATGTCGTTGGACTGGGTTGCCGCCAGCTCGCGGACCCGTTTGTTGACCAGCTCCAGCTGGACGCTGACGTCCATACCGGACGCCAAGCAGACCCCCAGCGCCGGCGCGTCACGCATCGCGCTGACCTTCTCCGAGGTGGCGATCAGGGTCTTGGACGGCACGCAGTCGTACAGCACGCACGCCCCACCCATGCCGTCGGACTCGATCACCGTCACCTCGGCGCCGAGTTCGGCTGCGACCTGGGCCGCCTCGTAACCTGCCGGGCCGCCACCGATGATCGCTATACGTGTCACGCGCCCATTGTCCGCGCCGTCCGGCCGCCGAACTCGCCGGGGCTCGCAGGGCGGCCCGGGTAGCCGGTGTGAGCAGTCGGTACGCTGCCTATTCGTGCCCCTCTACGCCGCCTACGGCTCCAACCTGGATCCGGCTCAGATGCGCACCCGGTGCCCGCACTCGCCGTTCGCCGGCACCGGCTGGTTACCGAACTGGCGACTCACCTTCGGCGGCGAGGACCTCGGCTGGGAAGGCGCGCTGGCGACCCTGGTTGAGGAGCCCGGCGGGGCCGTGTTCGTCGCCCTTTACGACATCACCGCCCGGGACCAGGTCGCGCTGGACAAGTGGGAAAGCGCCGACAGCGGCCTCTACCGCACCACCCGGCTGCGGGTGTCCACCCTGGAAGGCGACGTGCTGGCCTGGACCTACGTGATCAACGGTTACGAGGGCGGCCTGCCATCGGCTCGCTACCTCGGCCTGATCGCCGAGGGAGCCGAAGCCGCCGGCGCGCCGGCCGACTACGTCGAGCAGCTGCGCGCTCGGCCCTGCCGCTCGATCGGCGGCTGACACCGGCCGGTCGAGCTCAGTCGGTGCTCCACAGCTCGTCCAGGATTGACACGGTGAACCGGGTGCCGATGCCCAGCGCCGACTCGTCGATATCGAAGTCGGCGGTGTGCAGGTCGTGCAGGCCGCTGTCTCCCGGCGGGCGCACGCCTAACCGGGCCAGCGCGCCGGGCACCGTCTGCAGGTACCAGGCGAAGTCCTCGCCACCCATCGACTGCGGGGTGTCAGACACCGCTTCCAGCCCTAACGCTGCGATCGCGGCGCGGGTCTGCACGGCGACCATCGTGCCGTCGTTGACCACCGCCGGCACGCCCGGGTCGTAATCGATCTTGAGCTTGGCGCCGGTCGGCGCGACGATCTGTTCGGCCAGCTCGTTGACGATGTGCGCCAGCTGATCCCAGTACAACCCGTCCAGCATCCGCAAGGTGCCGCTGACCTGGCCGCTGGTCGGGATCGCGTTCGGTGCCGAACCCGCGGCCACCGCGCCCCAGACCAGCGAGACCGCCGCCCGCGGATCGATCCGGCGCGAGAGCAGGCCGGGCAGTTCGGTGATCAGCTTGCCGAGGGCGTAAACCACGTCCACGGTCAGGTGCGGACGCGCGGTGTGGCCGCCCTGGCCGCTGACCTGCACCTCAAGCTGGTTGAACGAGGCGGTGATCGGACCGACCCGCAGGCCGATCTGGCCCACGTCCAGCTTCGGGTCGCAGTGCAGGGCAAAGATCGAGCTGACCCCGTGCAGCGCGCCATCGTTGACCGCCACCTCGGCACCGCCGGGCATCCGCTCCTCGGCCGGCTGGAAGATCAGCCGGACCGAACCGGGCAGCTGGCCGGCTCGGGCTGCCTCGGTCAGGCAACCGGCCACCCCGAGCAGGATCGCGGTGTGCGCGTCGTGCCCGCAGGCATGGCAGACCCCAAGATTGCGCGAGGCGTAGCTGACCGTCTTGTGGTCGTGCAGCGGCAGGGCGTCGATATCGGCCCGCAGCGCGATGAATTCCGGGCCCGGCCCGATGTCGGCGATCACGCCAGTACCGCTGGACAACCGCCGGGGCTGCAGGCCGAAGCCGGTCAGGGTGCGATCGATCAGCTCGGTCGTCCGGTGCTCGGAGTAGGCCACCTCGGGATAGCTGTGCAGCTGCCTGCGCCAGTTCACCAGGTCGGCGCCATGCTCGGCCAGCCAGCCGACCGCTTGCTCGTGAAGTGAACTACTGGACACCCCGGCACCCTATCCGGCCGGCCCGCCGAATGAGGCAGGCCGGTCCGGTAGCGGCGGTCAGGGGTGGGTCAGCTGCTCAGCGGCAGCGACGCCGACACCCCACCGATGGACTGCATCGTCGCGCCCGCTGCGGCTGCCCGCAGCTCGATGCTCACCGAACCGCTGGCCGGCAACGCCGCG
The DNA here is from genome assembly GCA_039922115.1 of Jatrophihabitantaceae bacterium. GTDB lineage: Bacteria > Actinomycetota > Actinomycetes > Mycobacteriales > Jatrophihabitantaceae > Jatrophihabitans_A. Next base: position 6,331 of record JBDSAN010000541.1, on the reverse strand, counting down.
GAGTCCACCGCGAGCAGCATCGCCGGCATCCGGGCGGCCGAGCCGGCGCCAGGACGGCAGAGGCCGGCAAGCTGCAGGTCGAGCTCGATCTGGCCGGTCGACGACTTGACCGACTGGATGTGCTGGACGTGCTGGCACGCATTCGGCGCTGGCCGTATCGCGACCAGCACGGTGCCGGCCGGCACCTTGGCGCCGTGCCAGCAGCCTGCGGTCGGGCAGGCCGGGGCCTTGCCGCCGAGCCCGTCGCGGATCTGGGCAAGCAGGCCGGGCACCGACCCGGCCAGGAACGGCCCGGCCGGCTCGAACGGCCCGGTCATCGATAGCACGTGCACCCCGACCGGGCCGCCGACCGTGATCGGCTCGGAGTCACTTGGTGCCGGGATCGGCACGCCACCGGGCGAGCCAGCACTCGATCCGGTCGCGCTGCCAGCTATCGATGGGCTGCCGTGCTGTGCCGGGGTGCTGGAGTTGGTCGATGATGCGCATCCGGCCAGCGCCACCAGCGCACCGGCGGCTGCGGTCAAGGTTAGGAGCTTCATGAAGGTCAGATGCGCCCGCAACCGGCAAACGTTGCAAGCACGGCAGGCTCAGCCGTCGCTGTCGCCGCCGCGGTCCGGCAGGCCGCCCAGGATCCGGTCGGCGGCCTGGGTCGGGGTGAGTTCGCCGGCCAGCACCGCCTGCTCAGCCCCGGCGGTCAGCTGCCTGGCGGCTGGCGTGTCCAGCCGGTCGAGCAGCCGATCACGCACCATCGACCGGGTCCAGCTGACCAGCTGCCGGTTGCGCTTGGCCTCGAACTCACCATCGGCGACCAGCTTGTCCCGGTGCCGCTGGATGTGCTGCCACACCCGGTCCAGGCCGGTGTTGTGCAGCGCGCTGCAGGTCAGCACCGGGGTCTGCCAGTCCTGATCGGAACCGCGCAGCAGGCGCAGCGCACCGGATAGCTCCCGGGCGGCCCGCTCGGAATCGGCCAGGTGCTCGCCGTCGGCCTTGTTCACCGCGATCACGTCCGCGATCTCCAGGATGCCGCGCTTCATGCCCTGTAGCTGGTCACCGGTCCGGGCCAGGGTCAGGAACAGGAAGGTGTCCACCATGTCGGCCACCACGTACTCCGACTGGCCAACCCCGACCGTCTCGACCAGCACCACGTCGTAACCGGCCGCCTCCAGCACCAGCATCGATTCCCGGGTCGCCTTGGCCACCCCGCCGAGGGTTCCCGAACTCGGGGACGGACGGACGAAGGCGGCCTGGTCGGCGGCCAGCCGGGTCATCCGGGTCTTGTCGCCCAGGATGCTGCCGCCGGTGCGGGCCGAGGACGGGTCAACCGCCAGCACCGCGACCCGGTGCCCGGCACCGGTCAGGTTGCTGCCCAGGGTGTCGATGAAGGTGGACTTGCCGACGCCGGGCACCCCGGTGATGCCGATCCGTTGCGCGCCGCCGGTGGCCGGCAGCAGTTCAGCCAGCAATTGCTGGGCAGTTCGGCGATGGTCGGCCCGGCGCGATTCCACCAGGGTGATGGCCCGGGCGATCGCCGCCCGGTCGCCGTTGCGTACCTGCACGGCCAGTTCAGCAGCTGGCATCAGTGCTCGGCCAGCTGGTCGTCCAGCACCTCCAGCAACCGCCGCGCGGCGGTCGCGATCACCGTGCCCGGCCCGAAGATCGCCGCCGCACCGGCTTCGCGAAGCTGCTCGTAGTCCTGTGGCGGGATCACCCCGCCCACCACGATGAGGATGTCGGAGCGGCCGAAAGTCGCCAGCTCGTCGCGCAGCGCCGGCACCAGGGTCAGGTGGCCGGCCGCCAGCGAGTTCACCCCGACGATGTGCACGTCGGCCTCGACTGCCTGCCGCGCAACCTCGGCCGGTGTCTGGAACAGCGGGCCGACATCGACGTCGAAGCCGAGGTCGGCGAACGCGGTGGCGATCACCTTCTGGCCCCGGTCATGACCGTCCTGGCCCATCTTCGCGACCAGGATTCGGGGTCGCCGGCCATGCTGGTCGGCGAAGGCGTCCGTGGCCGCCCGGGTCTCATCGATCGCGTTCAACCCGTCCGCACCGCCCTTTCCGGCCTCATCCCGATACACGCCCGAGATCGTCCTGATCTGGCCGGCGTGTCGACCGTAGACCTTCTCCAGTGCATCGGAGATCTCGCCGACGGTCGCCTTGGCCCGAGCCGCGTCGATCGCCAGCGCCAGCAGGTTCTGGTCCAAGTCCGGACCGCGCCGGCCCTCAGCGGCCGCAGCGGCTGCCTCGGTGAGCGCGGCCAGCCTTCGATGCACCTCGTCGGAGTCCCGCTCGGCCCGCAGCCGATCGAGTTTGTCCTGCTGCGATCGGCGAACCCCGGCATTGTCGATCTTGAGCACGTCCAGCGGCTGCTCGTCGGCCTCGGCGAGGCGGTACTTGTTCACCCCGATCACCGGCTGCCGGCCGGAATCAATCCTGGCCTGGGTGCGGGCTGCTGCCTCCTCGATCCGCAGCTTCGGCAGGCCCTGCTCGATCGCGGCGGCCATCCCGCCGGCCTGCTCGACCTCGCTGATATGCGCCCACGCTCGCTGGGCCAGGTCGTGGGTCAGCTTCTCGACGTAGGCGCTGCCGCCCCACGGGTCGATTACCCGGGTAGTGCCGGACTCATGCTGCAGCAGCAGTTGGGTGTTGCGCGCGATCCGGGCCGAGAAGTCGGTCGGCAGCGCCAGCGCCTCGTCGAGTGCGTTGGTGTGCAGCGACTGGGTGTGGCCCTGGGTGGCGGCCATCGCCTCGATGCAGGTGCGGACCGCGTTGTTGAACACGTCCTGCGCCGTCAACGACCAGCCCGACGTTTGCGAATGGGTCCGCAGCGACAGCGATTTCTGGCTCGCCGGCTCGAACTGCGCGACCAGCTTGGCCCACAGCAGCCGGGCCGCCCGCAGCTTGGCGACCTCCATGAAAAAGTTCATCCCGATGCCCCAGAAGAACGACAGCCTCGGCGCGAACGAGTCGACGTCCATCCCGGCAGCCAGGCCGGCGCGCAGGTATTCCAGGCCGTCGGCCAGCGTGTAGGCCAGCTCCAGATCGGCGGTGCCGCCGGCTTCCTGGATGTGATAGCCGCTGATCGAGATCGAGTTGAACCGGGGCATCCGGGCCGAGGTGAAGGCGAAGATGTCGCTGATGATGGTCATCGACGGGCTCGGCGGGTAGATGTAGGTGTTGCGGACCATGAACTCTTTCAGGATGTCGTTCTGGATGGTCCCGGTGAGCTCGGCCAGCTGCACACCCTGTTCCTCGGCGGCCACCACGTACAGCGCGAGAACCGGCAACACCGCGCCGTTCATGGTCATCGACACGCTCATCTGACCCAGCGGGATGCCGTCGAACAGCTCGCGCATGTCATAGATCGAGTCGATGGCCACCCCGGCCATCCCGACATCGCCGATCACCCTGGGATTGTCGCTGTCGTAACCACGGTGGGTGGGCAGGTCGAAGGCGACCGAGAGGCCCTTCTGGCCAGCGGCCAGGTTTCGCCGGTAAAAGGCGTTGGATTCGGTTGCGGTGGAAAATCCTGCGTACTGCCGGATGGTCCAGGGCTGGTTGACATACATGGTCGGGTACGGCCCGCGCAGGTACGGCGCGATGCCGGGGTAGCCGGCCACGAAGTCCAACCCGGCCAGGTCAGCGCCGGTGTAGAGCGGCGCGACCTCGATACCCTCGGGGGTGTTCCAGCTCGGCCCTTCGGCCGCCGCTACCGTCCCATTCGCGATCGGCTTTTGCCAGTCAATCGTTCCAAAATCCGGAATCATGCGGTGACCCCCTCGAGCTCGTACAAGGCCTGCAGGGCAGCCAGCGCGTCGCAACCGGCAAAGATCGCGGAGTCGATCGAACCGGTCGCCAAGGCCGGCTTGCCGGCGATCCACACCTGCTGCGCGCCGGCCGCGCGCAACGCCTCGGCGGCCGGCTGGGCCAGGTCGGCGTAGACCTTGTCGGACGAGCACAGGCAGGCCAGCGCCGCGCCACTGGTCGCGAATGCCTCGGCCAGCGCTGCCGGATCGCCGACAGCCATGACCGGCTCGAAGCCACCGACCTCGGCCAGGTTGCTGGCGAAGGCCAACCGGGCCGAGTGCTGAGCGACCGGGCCGAGCGCGGCCAGCAAGACCTTCGGACGGGCCCCCCGCTCGGCCAGCAGCTTGTCGGACCGATCGCGCAATGCCTCGAAATCCTCGGCGTAACGATGCACCGGCAGGCCCGCGCCGGCCGGGTCTGGCACCGGCTGCCTGGTCAGGGCCTGCTCGCTGGGCATCGCGAACTCGCTGACCCCGGTGATCGGGTCACGCCGGTGCGCGAGGTTGTCCCGCCGGCGCAGCCAACTGGCCTCGATCAGCTCGGCGATCGCGCCGGAAGCTAGCGCAGCCACCGCGCCGCCGGCCCGTTCCAGCGCGCTGAACTTCGCCCAGGCCGCTTCGGCGAGCTGGTCGGTGATCCGCTCCAGGTAGAACGAGCCGCCGCCGGGATCGGTGACCCTGGCCAGGCTCGACTCGTCATGCAGCACCGCCTGGGTGTTGCGGGCGATCCGGCGGCCGAACGCGTCGGGCAGTCCCAGCGCGGCGTCGAACGGGGCGACCGTGATCGCCTCGGCGCCACCGACCGCCGCGGCGAAGCACGCCACCGTGCCACGCAGGATGTTCACCCACGGATCGCGCCGGGTCAGCATGGCCGCCGAGGTCACCGCGTGCTGGCGCTGGCCGCGCCGGTCAGCACCGAGGCCGGACAGCTCACCGATCCGGTCCCAGATCAACCGCGCGGCACGCAGCTTGGCAATCGAGTCGAACTGGTTTGCCGTTACCGCATAACGAAATTCGAGCTGGTCAAAGCTGTCCGCCAGATCCTGGCCAGCATCGGTCAGCGCGCGCAGGTAGGCCACCCCGACGGCCAGGCTGATCGCCAGCTCGTCGCTGTCGCTGCCGCCGGCATCGTGGTAGGCGGTGGCATCCACGGTGATCGGCAACAGGCCGGGGTAGCCGGCAGCGCGCTCGGCAGCCCGCACCGCCGCATCCAGGTCCGGCTCGGTTCCGGTCCGGGCGGCCAGCCCGATCGGGTCGAGGCCCAGGTTGCCGCGCAGCTGATCGGGCGCCAGCCCGGCGGCCAGCCGCAGCCACTCCTCGGTGGCCGCTGCCGAATCGGCCCCGGCGTCCAGCACTATCGAGATCAGTTCCAGGTGCACGCCAGCCAGCCCGCGCGGCAGGTCAGCCACCGCCAGCCCCGCCGCGCCGAGCACCAGCCACAGCGAGCTCACCCCGTTGTCCAGGTCAGTGAGCACCGCCCGGTTCAGCGCGGCCGGGTCGGGGTCGCGGTGCTGCTGGCGGACGTCCCAGCCCTGGCCTCGGTCGGCCAGCGCGCCCCGGACGAACGGTGGCCGGCCAGGCAGGCCGGCAGGGTCGGCGGGCTCAGCAGCCGTGTGGAGCGGGGCTGCGTTAAGGAGCGCTGCGTTAAGGGGGGCCGTATAAGGGGGGGCTGCGTTGAGGGGGGCCGTGTAAAGGGGGGCAATGTCGAAGCCGTCGTAACCGGCGTGGGCGAGCGCGGACTCCGGCGCGGCCGGGTCCGGGATCTCAACCCGGGACTTGGTGAGCACGGCGGTGACCAGCTCGCGCCACTGAGCCAGGTCAGCCGGTGCGAAGCCGGCCGCCAGATCCAGGGCCTCGCCGGTGGGAACGGGCGCATCCATGAGCCGAATGGTAGGACCGCGGCGCGGTAGTCGGTCTGGTGTCGTGGCTTATCTCTCGCGCCAGCGCATAAGCTCTTGCCCCGTGACCGAGACCCCAGACCCAGCCCAACCAGCCGCGCTGGCCGAAGCGGCGGCCCAGGCACTGGCCGAACGCACCAGCGCCGCCCAGCACGATGTCGCCCTGGTGCTCGGCTCCGGCTGGCTGCCAGCAGTCGATGAGCTGGGCCGGCAAGCCCGCGAGCAGAACGGCCCGGACGCCGAGCTCGAGTTCGCCAGCACCGAGTTGCCCGGCTTCAGCCCGCCCGCGGTGGCCGGCCATGCCGGCACCATCCGCTCGCTGCAGGTCAACGGCAAGCGGGTGCTGGCGTTTCTGGGCCGCACCCACTTCTACGAGGGCAGGGGGGTCGCCGCGGTCGTGCACGGCGTCCGGGTCGCGGCGGCCGCCGGCTGCACCGTGACCGTGCTGACCAATGGCTGCGGTGGCCTGCGCTCGGACATGCAGGTGGGCGAGCCGGTGCTGATCTCAGACCACCTCAACCTGACCGCCACCTCACCGCTGGTCGGCGCCCGGTTCGTCGACCTGACCGACCTGTACTCGGTGCGGCTACGCGCGCTGATGCGCGAGATCGACCCGTCGCTGACCGAG
>JBDSAN010000540.1:0-5523 GCA_039922115.1 Jatrophihabitantaceae bacterium | reverse complement strand
CCACCGGCCAGGTGAGCTTCGCCGCTGGCCATGCCGAGGTGCCGCTGGGCGCCCGGGCCTTCCGGACGAAGGTCACCGCACCGCGCATCGCGGTGCGTGTGCCGCTGGACGACCCGACCACCGGTGCCGTGCTCGATGCTCTCGAGAAGGCGGCGCTGGCCCGTCCCGCCGAACCGGACGAGACCGGCTGGACCGGCCAGGTGCAGATCGCGACCGACGGCATCACTCTGTGCGACAGGTCCGGGCCGCTGCACCCGCCCTACCCTGCTGACCCGCACGGCCTGGACAACCTCGCCCATGCCGTGCGGGTCCTCGCCCAAGCCACCGAACTGCGCCGTCTCGTCGGCGATCCCGCCTATCCCCTCAAGGCCGATGTCACGATCGAGTGGGGCCTGGTCGTGGACGGGGCGGCCCATCCGCTGACCGTCCCCGACAAGCCGCTGGTGCCAGGGCAGAAGATCTACGTCAAGGTCCACAACCGCGCCACCACAGCGGTCTACGTATCGCTGCTGGACATCGGTGTCTCCGGCCGGATCTCGCTCGTCTACCGGTACACGCCCAGTGGCCGGCTGCTGGCGGCGGGCCAGAGCCTGACCCTCGGTTACAACGAGACCAGCCAGCAGCTGACCGGCTCCACGCTGGCGTGGCCGGAGCACCTGGACCAGAATCACGCTAGACCCGAGACGATCCTGGTGGTACTCACCTCAGAGCCGCAGAGCCTGCTGGCATTGGAACTGCCGGCGATCGCCCAGAGCCGTTCGACCAAGGGCGGATACGGCTTATCGCGCCTGCAAAACATGGTCGACCAGCTGGCGGTCGGCGGCACCCGGGACGTCGAGCAAGACTGGACGACCGGCGTCCGGTACAACCTGCGCGCCATCGATTTCGAGATGGCTCCAGAGCCCACAGCCGGTTGATTTTGAACCGCTCGCAGTCGCAGGCAGCGGCCCGTCTTGTGTGCTCGCTTCAGCTCTGGAACCTCTGGCCGTCCAAATTTTAATGCCGATCCTGTCTGAGTCCAGGACATAGGTTGCGGGTGTCTCCCGACATCGTTTACACCCTGAGGATGGGTGGTGGCGATGTCAATGGCCCGAGCGACGCTAGGCATGAGTCACCTGTTGTCGAGGCTCAAACTCAGTCGAATCTGCCCCGCTAGCCGAAGCGGATCCCGGACTCGGCGTGCGCACAGCGGCCCGCGCTGCAAACCTTCGCATGTAGCCGTGGGCACCCAAGGCAAGCTCGTCCAAACCCAACTCATCTGGCGTCACACCTGACGACTGCAGCACTTGCAGCTCGCGTCCTTCCGAGCAGACGAATCGGCACCTTGGCGACACCCAACCTCGAAAGCACGCCGCAAGATGGCTCAGTTCTCGGGGTCAAGCCACAAACCCTATTGCTGCCGACCGTCTGAATATCACCGTGCTCGTCGATTGCCGCCCAAGAGCATCCCCGTCGCGGCGCACCTACTCCGCATCGATACTGAAGATATGCATAGGCGAGGGTTAGTCGCGAACACCCGCTCTACGGCATTTACGCGTTTCATCTATGCCGCCGGCCCGAGCTTGCCGGTTAGGGTCGGCCAACACCCATAGGGCGCCCCTTTTCTTGCCGCCCTCAGCTTGATCGGAGACCCCGTGAAGTCAGCACGCCTCCACACCGCAGTCCTCGCGGCAAGCCAGGAGGCGAAGACGCGCAGCCGAGTTGTCGGCGTGGTCCTATCCGTGCTTGCCGGAGTTCTCGTAGCCATCGCGCCACCGTTGGCGGGGATCACTTCGTCTGCCTATGGCTCATCCGGCGGACAGACCTTGGTGGATTTGGCCACCTCTCAGGCTGGGGTCACCTACTGCTGGGATGGCGGCGATGAGAATGGCCCGAACCACGGATCCGGCAACGGTGGCGGCGAGGCCGTCGATTGCGGTGCGCCGTCGACTGTCGGATTCGACTGCACCGGGCTCGTGTTGTGGGCCGTGTACCACGCGACAGGCGGGGCGATCATCCTGCCGCACGACTCAACGCAGATGAGCGCGGCTGCTCAGTTCGGCACCGTGATCTCAAGTCAGTCAAGTCTGCAGGTCGGTGACCTTGTCTATTTGCATGATCAAGGCTCAACGGCGATGAGTCATGTCGGTATCTACGCAGGAACCGACAGCAACGGGTATCAAGAGATGTGGGACGCCAACACCGCGTGGTGGATCTACGGCGACGGTGTTCAAGAACGACGCCTGGATGCCACGGAAAGTGGATCAACCGGCCTCGTCTTCATGGGTGCGGTGCGGTTGTCCATAGACGGAAGCGTCGGTGGCGGCGGCTCGCAGCAACGACGTTCAACGGCCTACGGCCCGGTCGACTTCAACCACGACGGCGTCAGTGACTACGCCATCGACAGCGGCGGACAATGGGCGGTGAAGTCCGGCGCGACCGGAGCCTACATCGCCCAAGGTCTGGCGTTGGGCGATGGCAACTGCACCCCGATGGTCGGCGATCTAAACAAGGACGGTGCTGCCGACATAGCCGTGGATTGCGCCGGCCAATGGGCAGCGAGAAATGTTGCCGGACCCTACATCGCTCAGGGCTTCAGTCTTGGTGATTCTAGTTGCAGGCCCTTCATCGGCGACTACAACGGGGACGGTTACGGCGACTTCGCCGTGGATTGCGCCGGCCAATGGGCAGCGAAGACCACCTCAGCAACTTATATCGCACAGGGTGTCAGCCTCGGCAGCACCTCAAACCTAGGCCTCTCAGGCATGCCGACCACCTAGCAGAGGGCTGCTGCACGAATAGGTGACATCTGATCTGTGGCGCCGTGTGACCACCGTGGCCCATGGCCGGCCCGCATGCCGGCGGCTCCCGATCTTCGGGGGACGTCCGGTAAGCAGAGCCCTGGTGGTCACCGGTGCGGCTGCGTAGCCGCCTCGTCCTCGGCGCCTTCGTCGACGACGCAGGCATATCCGAACGTGAGGTTGCGCGCCGCGCAGGCCTCAGCCACTCCACCGTCAACCACCTGATCACCGGACGCCGCACCTCCTGCACGTTGAGCACAGCTGTGGCTATCGCGCGAGCAGTCCACTGTCCGATCGGCGCGCTCTTCATGGCCGAGACGGTGACTGAGCAACGGTCCGTCGACCAGATCAGATGTGCTGAGCTGAGGGCCGATGTGACGTGCAGTGACGCTGATCTCGTAGTGGAGACTTGAACGGGGTCAGGTAGGCACCATGCCGACCGCGCCACTCGGCGCGGACGATCACGCCCGAGCAGGCGATAAGCCGCCTCGGCAACGTTGCCGGTATCGGCATGAATGCCGGCGGTCACTCAGCGCGCGGCGTCGAGCCGACGAAGCTGCGCAGTCGCGCCATCCACGTGAACATGGCTGGCGCGCTACCCGCCGCTTTGCAGGGCGTTTCTGGACCGGGAACTTCGTGCTGTGGTTCCTTGACACCGATTCCGCGGACAGGCTGACCCGCATGTTGAGGGCCTGGTGGCCGAGTCATGAACACGCTGACGACCCAGCGCGGGCAGCTCAACTGCTGGTTACGTTCGCTTTGCGGCCTGCAGGGTTACCGCCGAGACACCGCGATTCGGCTGGCAGGGGACGCGCTGACACAAGTCGACTGGCACCCCGGCACCGCGCACGATATCCGTCTCGTTCTGCTCGACCGGGTAGGTAGGTTCGGACCGCAGATATGAATCTCAGTATGCGTATCCGTGGACACTGACGACCCGCAACTCGCGAACTGACTACCCGGTTGCAGATCGGTGAGCGCGACCGCGCTATGGCTTGCTGGCTTTCAGCCACGACTGAAGTGTGTTGTAGTCGTGCAGCGTCAAACGGTTTCGGACGCTGTCCTGAAAGGCCTTCGCGCCCTTCGTGAAAAAGCCGCTCGTCACCACGAGGCCGCCGGTGACCTGCCCAGCGCTCACAAGCCCGAATAGCTCTCTGACGGGCGCGACTCCGACCTTGTTCGAGGTCGTGTGCCGCTTGCATTGCACGAGGTAGTTCAGATTCCCAAGCGTTGGGTCCCACCGGCGTGCTTGGACGTCGACTCCGCCGTCCTTCGACCGCTGCGTCAGTAGGACGTCGTATCCCTGCTCAGCCAGTAGTACGGCTACTAGCTCTTCGAAGGCGCGGTCGTCCATACGGGTCACCTCGACGGGGCGCGACGCGAGCAGCGGTATCAACGCCCACATCCGCGGGGTAAGTAGCGCGACTGTTCCGGACGCCTGTCCCGGCGGGATGGGATCGTCGGGACCGGCTTTTATGCCCTGGGCGCTGGCCCACGCTTCGAGCATTGGCGCCGGATCCTCGGCAGCATGCACGAATACGCGCCCGCTTGAGATCTCGTCACTGAGAACGGTGCGGAGCGCTTCTTCACGGTCCGGCAGGGTGAACCAGTTCGTCGAGATCGCCCCATCCAGGCCGGTAACGAGCGGACGCCACACGTCACCGTCGCGTCCGGAGTACCCGTATACGGCAACATCACGCCCGGCCAATAGCAAGGGCAACGCATCAGCCCATTCAGGAGACAAGCCGACCGCGGATGCTGGAACCGCAATATGTGGCTCGCCATGGAGTTTCAGAATATGTGGCAGAGCGCATTCACAGATCGGTTCGGGCGGGCGAAGCACGTGGACCTCGACTGACAGGGATTTACAAGCTCGCTCGACCAGATCATCCCAGTTAACTGTGAGGACAGGACCACCCGTGCGGAGAACTCGCGCGGCGACCAGATGAGCTGCCGTTGGAGCTGTGCTGGTGACCATCAAATCGCCTAGCGCCGAGACATCTTCGCCGGACAGATCGACGATCTGTTGTATCCGCGGATGTGTGGAGTCCGGCGGGGTACCCCACGGCGTCGGGTCGCGCTGAATCCTTGGAGAGATTGCTGCCCAGATCTGGTCGAACGTCGGCAATCCGGACGGCACGGATGCGCCGGCGCCGAGAAAGATCGCGGGCATAAGTGTCCTCGACACGATTTGTCCTCCAGGTCGCGGCGCCACAGCATATGCCGGCCACCCAGGCACTGAGTTGCCCGACGCTCGCGGCGTCGCGTTCCGCGACGATGAACGGCGTGACGTGACGTGTCGGCCCTGAACCCCAACCCGAACCCGAGCGGCTGGTAGCAGCCCGACCCGCCATCGGGTGAGCGGTCGAAGGGGTCATCCGTCAACATTCGGGGAATCGGACTACAAGCCGTGGGTCTTGAGCACGGCTCGCGTACATGGAGCTTGTGTTGCCCACGTGTGGGCCCGGGCAGCGGCACATCTCCACGCCACTGCTCCGCTGCCGGCGTTGTCAGTGCCTGGCTACTTAGACTCTTAGATACTCGGAACTCTCCTGTCGACCTAGGCTACCGTCGCGAATGCTGGCGACTGGGAGCCGATCTGATCAGGCACATCGCGCGGCTTGATAACCGGTCCGCTCCGATCCCAACCGACTAGCTCGATTGAGATTGTTCGGTCAGAGGGATGGCGCGGAGCGAGTTTTCGTTCTAGCAAGACGGCGAATCGTTTCTCGTGGGTGCTGAC
>JBDSAN010000539.1:0-3096 GCA_039922115.1 Jatrophihabitantaceae bacterium | reverse complement strand
GCACTCCGACGACGGCATCGTGCTGCGCCTGCCGGACACCACAGCCGAACCGCCAGGATCCGAGCTCACCCTGTTCGAACCAGGCGAGATTGCCGATCTGGTAACCAGCGAGGTCACCAACTCAGCTTTGTTCGCCTCGCGATTTCGCGAGTGCGCGGCCCGGTCGCTGCTACTGCCCAAACGCGATCCGCGCCGCCGGGCGCCGCTCTGGCAGCAACGCCAGCGCGCCAACTCGTTGCTGCAGGTGGCCGGTGACTATGGCCAGTTCCCGGTTGTGCTGGAAGCGATGCGCGAATGCCTGCAGGATGTCTATGACCTGCCCGGCCTGACCGAGCTGATGCGCCAGATCCAGAGCCGGGAGATCCGGCTGGTCGAGGTCGAAACGGCCAGCGCGTCACCGTTCGCCCAATCGCTGTTGTTCAGCTATGTAGGCATGTTCCTCTACGACACCGATGCGCCGCTGGCCGAACGGCGGGCTCAGGCGCTAACCCTGGACACCTCGCTGCTGTCCGAGCTGATGGGTTCACCCGATCTTCGTGATCTGCTCGATGAGAACGCGATCGCTGAGTCGATCGCAGATGCCCAGCGGCTGTCGGCCGGCCGCCAGGTCAACGGACCGGACCAGACCCACGACCTGCTACGTGAGGTCGGCGACCTGACCACCGCGGAGGCGCTGGCACGAGGGGCCACCGAGTCCGATCTGGCGCGATTGCAGGCTGATCGACGGGTCATTCAGGTCCGGATCGGTGGCGAGCCGCGCTGGTTGACCATCGAGGATGCTGGCCGGGTTCGCGACGCCCTGGGGGCAGCGCTGCCGGTGGGCATTCCAGAGGCGTTCACCGAGTTGGTCGCCGACCCGATCGGCGACCTGCTCTCGCGCTATGCCCGCACCAACGGTCCGTTCAGCGCCGCCGAACCGGCAAGCCGACTCGGCCTCGGTGTCGCCGTGGTGCAGGCCGGCCTGGATCGGCTGGTCAGCACCGGCCAGGTGATCGCCGGCGAATTCAGCCCCGGGCAGGTGGGGCGCCAGTATTGCGGAGCGAGCATGCTGCGCACCATCCGGCGACGCTCACTGGCCGCGCTGCGCCGCGAGGTTGAACCGGCCCCGCAACGGCTGCTGGCCAGATTCCTGCCGGAATGGCAAGGTGTCGGCGGCACCCGTCGCAGCCGGGGCATCGACGGCTTGGCCCGCGCGATCGAGCAACTCGGCGGAGTCTCGGTGCCGGCCAGCGCGCTGGAAAGCCTGGTCCTGCCGGCCCGGGTTGCCGACTACTCCCCCGCGATGCTCGACGAGTTGACCAGTTCCGGTGAGGTGCTGTGGGCCGGCGCCGGATCGCTGGCCGGCAATGACGGCTGGCTGGCCCTATCACCCAGCGATGCGGCGACCGAACTGTTGCCCGCACCGGCGCCGATCGAGTTGAGCGAGCTGCACCAAGCAATTCTCGATGCGCTGGCAGGCGGCCAGGCGCTCTTTCTGCGCGACATCACCGACCGGGTGCGAGCCGGTGGGCTCGCTGACGAACCAGCCCCCGCCGATCTCGGATCAGCAATCTGGGACCTGGTGTTCGCTGGTTGGTTGACCAATGACACGCTGGCGGCGGTACGGACCCGGCTGCGCGGTGGCCGCACCGCGCACGGGCGGAGCCGGCCGGCGCCACGGCCGCGTTACGGCCGCTATCACCGGGTCGGTTCAGCCACCAAGGCAGCTCCGCTGTTGCCGAACCTGCCCGGGCGCTGGTCGCGACTTGCCGATCGGACCGGGACCGACACCCGCAGCCTGCTCGTACGCACCGAGGTCCTGCTGGACCGCTACGGCATCCTGACCCGCGGTGAAGTCGCTGCCGAGGGCTTGCTCGGCGGGTTCTCGGCCGTCTACCCGGTGCTGCGCCAGGGCGAGGACGCCGGCCGTTACCGCCGAGGCTATTTCGTCGAGGGCCTCGGTGCGGCCCAGTTCGGCCTGACCGGAGCGGTCGACCGGCTGCGCGCGCTGGTCGCCGAAGCCGACCGGGGCGACCGGCGACCGATCGACGCGCTGGTGTTGGCGGCAACCGACCCGGCGAACCCGTACGGGGCCGCGTTGAACTGGCCTGAGCGGATCGTCCCGCCGGCGGCCGAAACCGGCCGGCGTGGCCATCAACCTGCGCGCAAGGCCGGTGCACTGGTGGTGCTGGTCGACGGCGACTGCGTGCTTTATGTCGAGCGTGGCGGCAAGACCCTGCTGTCGTTCAGCGAGGACGCCGAACTGCTACGCCAGGCCGCCTCGGCGCTGGCGGTGACTGCCCGCGATGGTGCGCTCGGCAAGCTGCACGTCGAGTCGGCCAACGGCGATCCGATCGCCGAGGCGCCGCTCGGCGAGGCGCTGGCCGAGGCCGGCTTCTTGCCGTCCCCCAGGGGCCTGCGGTTACGAGGAGCCGCCGGTGCCTGAGGGCGATACCGTCTACCGCTGTTGCCAGCGGTTGCATGCCGCGCTGGCCGATCGGCTGGTCACCCGATTCGATCTGCGGGTACCGAAATTGGCGCTGGCCGATCTCACCGGATCCACCGTGCGCGAGGTGGTCCCGCGAGGCAAGCACATCCTGATCCGATTCGATAGCGGCCACAGCCTGCACAGCCACCTTCGGATGGACGGCGGCTGGCAGATCAGCTCAGCCGGTGCTCGACCCCGCCGTCGGGACTTCGAGGTGCGGGCGCTGGTCGGCAACGCCGACTGGTTGGCCGCCGGCGTCAAGGTGCACGACCTGGCGCTGGTGCAGACCGCTACCGAAGCTGACCTGGTCGGCCACCTCGGCCCGGACCTGCTGGCGGCGGACTTCGACCTGGCCGAGGCGCTGAGCCGCTTCGCCGACCAGCCCGACCGGCAGATCGCGCCGGCCTTGCTCGATCAACGGCTGGTAGCAGGTATTGGCAATGTTTATAAGAGTGAACTGCTGTTCCTGCATCGGGTGAACCCGTACCTGCAGACCGGTCAGGTAGACGTTGTCAGCGAGCTACTGGTCGATGCGATCAGGTTGTTGCGGGCTAACCTCGGCGGGGCCAACCGGTCCACCACCGGCTGGCGCCAGCCCGGTCAGCAGTACTGGGTCTATGGCCGGGCCG
>JBDSAN010000538.1:0-5790 GCA_039922115.1 Jatrophihabitantaceae bacterium | reverse complement strand
GGTAGCAGCGGCGATCACGCCGGACATCGACCTGGTCTATCACCTGGCCGCGGTCGCCGAACTGCTGGCCGAAGTCGATGGACCGCTCGATCGTCTTCAGGAAGTGCACCCCGCCCCATACCCGGCTCATCGCGCAGTCCTTCACGAACTCGGTCCAGGTGTTCCAGTGCACCGAGAGCGGCTTGGCCGGCGTGATCCCCGGCTCCACCAGCGACCAGCCGGCAGGAATGGGGATGGTCAAGTCCAGCGTGTCGGTGCCGAAGAAGCGTCGAGCCGCCTGCGCCTCAGCCGAACACAGGCCCGAGGAGCCCGAGGGATACTCCGGGTGGTCGGCCATGTTCAGGTAGGACTTCCATTCCTCGGCGGGCAGGTCGCTGACGGTCCCCTTGCCGGGTCCGCCCCAGGAGGTCACCGTGCGGTTGGCGTAGACGTGCCGGATCGCGCTTCCGGGCCGCACGGCATCGTATTTCGCCTTCTGATACCAGGCCGCGACTGACCAGTCGAAGTTTGCTGTCACGCTCGTGAAGAACAGGTGGACCCAGCCGTCCAAGCCCAGCTCCTGGTCGTGTGCCTTGGCAATGTTGAACACCGCCACGCTGAGGCCCAGTTCTTTATTGTCGAAAATCTCCGCCTTCACCTTCTGTTCATCGGTGAGTGCGGCCGATACCGAGAGGATCCCGTCCACCGAACGCTTGTAGGCACTGCGGTTGTTAGCGTCGCTGAAGTCGGGCGGGGCGAGGTGGAACTGGCTCGGGTCCTTATAGGTGACTGCCTTGGTCAGTGCCAGCTGCGGGGTGACGAACGTCTGGACGACGAAGATGCCCTTGTCGCCCTCGCCCGTCACCAGCGGGCCGAGGCGGCGGTGATGCGGTCCCAGCTGCGGCTGCCAGCGCGAGGGGTTGGTCAGCTCGTAGGCGGTGTTCACCGGCCGGTATCCGGTGTAGTCCCTGAACGGCATCGGGTTGTACTTGCGGCCTTCGTAGCCAAGCAGGTTCATGCCGTCCTGCTGGGCGGACTTGACGACGCCCTTGCCGGCCAGGTTGCCGATGCCGACCGGACTGGTCGGATCTACCGACTCGTCGTCCGGGTTAAGGCCGATGGCCAACAGCAGGTCCCGAAAGTTCGGGACGCCGTTCTGTCCGGTCGTACGCTCGGGCACCACACCCTTGAGCACCTGGTACATGGCGTGCAGGGCGGCGATGTTCTTGTTCCGGTTGGTGGCCGCTTCGCTGGCGGGCCGGCGAGGGATCCGGCTGTACAGGCCAACCGCGGTCGGATGGTACGGCGCGATCGCGTCAAACCACGACGTCTGCACCAGGTGGCTGGACCAGATCACGATGGTCGCGTCCATCGGGGCAATGACGTCCAGCGTCCCTCGCGGGTCCTGCCCGGCGAGCAGATCCCTGATGAAGTTGCCGTTGTCGAAGTCGAAACTGAAACCGGCCGCCGGCGATGCGGCGGGCTGGGCGTTGGCTGATTCGGCCGAACCCAGTGCTGCCAGGGCCGCGGCGCTGCCCAGCCCCCCGAGCAGAAACGATCTGCGTCGCAGTGAAAAATCAGCGACCGAAGACCGTCCGGTTGTGGTCATGGGATGCGTCCTTTTGTCAGTTCGTCGGGGGCCGGCAGTCGAGGTACAGACCTCTGGCAAGGGATTGGTGCGAGTTCGTTCGCGGGCAGGCCACTTCAGGGGAATGTGTTCGTCAAATTTGCCGGATGTCCGCTGGTTCGTAGTCCGACGGACGGTATGCCATACCGGCGGTGGGTGTCTAGGTGTTAGCTGATCGGATCGCCAGGTTCGCAGCGCCTCGCCGAGTCAGCCCGCACGTCGAGACCTCGATCGTATGATCCGGGGTGTCCGCTCCGTGCCGGTATAACCCACAGTAGAAGGTTGGTAAAACGTGGAAATGAAGCTTGAGGTAGTGCGGGTTTCGGTCTCCGATGTGGACCGGGCACGGGACTTCTACGCCGAGCAACTCGGCTTCAACCTCGACATCGACCGGGTGGTGCCGGGAGGCATCCGCATCGTCCAACTCACCCCGCCGGGGTCCGGCTGCTCGATCAAGCTGGCCGAGGGCGGCGAACCGGTGAGCGAGCTAACCCTCGTGGTGTCCGACGTCGTTGCCGTACACGCCGAACTGACCAGGCTGGGCGCTCCGGTCAGCAACGTCATCCACTACGAGGACGGCGAGCAGGTGCCCGGCTACAGCGACGAGCCCTGGAGCTCGATGGTGTTCATCAGTGACCCGGACGGCAACAGGTGGACGGTGCAGGAGCGCCCCGCCGAGTAGCCGCGATCAGCCGGCGCTGAGTCCAGGTGCAGTTCCGTGCGTCAGGTCAAATTCTCATTCACCCTTGAATACACAATATATTCTGATCGCACTGGCCAACCTGATGGGCTGGACGGTGGCCACCCGAGCCGCCCGGACATGCGTGATGGCCCGTCGCCGTAGCGACGGGCCATCACGATCAACCAGACCCCTGGCCCGGACCGTTCAGGCGTCCGCGGGGCTCACCGCTATGCCCGGCGCCGCCGGCTCACCAGCAGGCCGGCCAGTCCCAGCACGAGCACGATGGCCACGATGATGGCGACCACCTTGCCGGCCGAGGTCCCGCCCCCGCTGGAGTTGTCGCTGGAGGCGACAGCCGGAGCCGAGGTGGCTGGCGCCGAGGAGGCCGGCGACGTTGAGTCGGAAGCCGACGGGCTGGGGGTGGCATTGACCGGAACGTAGTTGGCCTTGAACAGCCCGACCACCGCGACCGGTGTCGGCGAGCTCACCTTGGTGCCGTTACCCAGCTGACCATCGGAGTTCAGGCCCCAGCAGTTGACCGCACCGTCGGCATAGGCCGCACAGGTGTGCAGGTTACCGGCCGCGACCAGCGTCGGGTTGGGCCGGAATCCCTTGACCGCAACAGGCTTCAGCTGGTTCTTGTTGTTGCCGTTACCCAGCTGGCCGAAGATGTTCTGGCCCCAGCAGGACATGGTGCCATCGGCGAAGGTCGCGCAGGTGTGGAAGCCACCGGCGTAGATCTGGGTTGGGTTACTGGGCAATCCGACAACGCGCGTCGGCTTCACCGCGAGCTTGGTTGAGCCATTGCCGAGCTGGCCGTACTTGCCTTCGCCCCAGCACCAGGTCGAACCATCCTGCACCAGCGCGCAGGTGTGGAAGAGGCCCAACACGAGTTGAGTGGGCGTGGACGGCAGGCCCTTCACCTGGACCGGCTTGGGCGATGCCAGCGACTGGGTACCGATGCCCAGCTGACCCTCGCCGTTGAATCCCCAGCACCAGGTGGTGCCGTCCTTGAGGATGGCGCAGGTGTGCCAGAGGCCAGCGATCATCTTTACCGGCGGGGATGGCATTCCCTTGACCTGGACCGGCTTGGTGGAGGCAACCGTGAGCGTGCCGTCGCCGAGCTCGCCGTACTTGTTCTGACCCCAGCACCAGGTGGTGTCATCAGCCTGGTAGGTCACGCAGGTGTGGTCGCCGCCGACCGCCAGCAGCCGGACCGCGCCGGTCAGTCCCTTCACCGGAATTGCCTTGGAGGAATTGGTGAAGGTTCCGTTGCCGAGCTGGCCGTAGATGTTCATGGCCCAGCACTCGACCGAACCGGTGCTCAGCAGCGAGCAGTTGTGCACCGCGCGGGACAGGGTGAGCGCGGGATCCGCGGTCAGGCCCGTCACGTCCACCGGCTTGGGCGAGCCTACGAAGTTGCCGTCGCCGAGCTGGCCGTATTGGTTATTGCCCCAGCAACGCAGGGAATTGTCGGCAAGCGTGGCACAGGTGTGCACCGCGCCGGCTTCCAGCGCGATGATCTGGTTATCGCCTGGGCCTGCCGTGCTGGCAGCGGTGGCAGTGGCGGTCGGGCTTCCCGAGGCCGCCCCGGCCGGGGCGGCGAGCGAGGCCGAGACTATGAGAGCCACGACCACCCCCAACCCGGCGAGTATCACTTTCGTACGTGGGCGCTTCATGCATTTCTCCTAGTTGGTCGAGCTGGGGGTCCAGGCATCGGGTACGGCACGTCACTCGCGCCGGGTCAGGTTGGGCCCAGGTTCGGGTCAGCCGGTTCGGGTCAGCTGGGCCGACGCTGGTTGCGGAGCAGCCAGCCACCGGCCACCGCTGCCAGGACGATGACCAGCACGATCGCGAGCCAGGCCGGCCAGCCCAGACCGCTTGAGGACTTGTGTGATTGGTGATCGGCCGTAACCGAAGACGGCTGCGTCGAAGCCGGCGCTGAGGTAGCCGCCGGGGTTGTCGGCGTGGTGCTGTCCGAAGCCGAGGTGGGCGTGGGGGTGGCGGTCGGTGCCGGCACCGCGCCGGACGGGACGACCTGCCGTTCGAAGTGGAAAAGGCTCTGGGCCGGCGCACTGTCAACCCATCGGAAGGTCAGCACGTACCAGACGCCGATGGGATTGCCGAGCGCATCGAGCGGGAAGATCTGCCGGCCGTTGGGGCCGGGCTTGGCGCACAGCGCACCGATCAGGTAACTACCCGACAGCAGGCCGGAATTGGTGACCGGCACGGTATGCACGCCATCATGCGTCCAGTTCTCCTTCAGGCTGATCGTGGTACCGGCCTGCAGGTTGGCCAGGCTGCGGTCCCAGAGTGCTGAATCGTCGGCCAGGTTCTTGATGTCGTAGGGATCGATGGTGCCGTTCGCCTTGCCCTGTGGAAAGCCCATCTCGATCGGCACGATCAGCGGCGCCCAGGCCTTGATGCCGGTAGGGCAATTCATGCCTGCGGCATCTACCAGCTTCAGCACCATCGCCGACACGTACCCGTTCGCCGGCGTCGGTATTACCGCAGGTGATGCCGCCGCTGCCGGCTGGGCCGCGAGGCCGAACATTGCGAGCATGGCCAGCACGGTCGCCAGCGCCGCGACCACGGGCCGGACGGCTCGCGCACGACGAGGTTGGCGGCCAGCAGCAGCTGGTGCCGTCCCGGTTTGAGCCGGGGCTGGCTGCACGCTTGTACTTGGATGATTCACGCCGTCCTCCAGCGCAGTCGGGGTAATGGGGTCCATGCGAGGATCGAGATCGTGGTACTCATTCGGCGATGTCGTCATGAACCGCGATCAGGTCTGCGGCCTGGAATCGCGTGCGGATTTCCGCTTGCATATCGGCCTCCTTCGCGTCCCATCCTGACCGGGGCCGTCCGCGAGCGGGCCTTCCGAATTGCGCAGTACGGGCGTTCATGCGGATCCACAGCTAACGGCTAGCCGACAGCGAGCCGGCGCCCTGGCGACGGTGCGAGCACCGCCAGCACGAAGCCGCCGACCGCCCGGCGTGCGCGACGGCCACGGCTTTGTGTACCTGGTAAATTCTCCCGTGTTTCCCGACCCGGTTTGTCCCCACGCGCATTTCCCACAGAAGGAGTCCAGAAATGGATATGAAGCTCGAGCTGGTACCGCTCCCGATCACCGATGTGGACCGGAGCAAGGCCTTCTACGTCGACAAGGTCGGCTTCGCGCTGGACCACGACGTCGAGCCCGGCAATGGCATGCGGATCGTCCAGCTCACCCCGCCCGGATCGGCCTGTTCGATCTTTCTCGGCGCGGGAATGGGCGATTCCGGTGTGGAACCCGGTTCGGTGAAGAACGTGCACCTGGTGGTCGATGACATCGTCAAGGCTCGCGAGGAGCTCGTCGATCGCGGCGTCGAGGTCAGCGACGTGCACGACATGGGCGGCATCAAGTACGCCTACTTCAGCGACCCGGACGACAACTCCTGGGCGTTGCAGGAACTCGCGCCCCGGGGCTAGCAAGCAACCGCGGTCAGCCGCCGTCCGGTCAGGA
>JBDSAN010000537.1:0-10880 GCA_039922115.1 Jatrophihabitantaceae bacterium | reverse complement strand
GGGGCAGAGCTGGTGATAGAACGCGTCCACCTGCTGGTACTTCTGCTTGCAGATATAGCAGGCCCGAGCCACGATCAGGCTGCCGGCCGAGGCGCCAGGCACGTTCGACAGCAGCGGGATGCCCTGGGTCTCATCATCGATCCGGTTCGGCGAGCCGGTCGCGGTCGCGGCCACCACCGCGCGATCAGCAGCCGACACCGCGGCGCGAATCTCCAGCCGGCGCTGCTTCTTGACCGCCTTGAACATCTTCGCGGTGGCCCGCCGAACCTGCAGGTAGTCCGGATGGTCCTCGGCGACCTCGTGCAACTGCCCCAGCACCTGCAGGCAGATCCGCAACTGTTCGGGGTCGATGGCCGAGCCGGATCGCCGGCCGTCCTCGATCGCCATGCTCACAACCACCCTAAAGCTCACGCAATGTCGGCTCAGCTTACTCAAGCGCTGGCACCGGTGGTCAGGGCAGCGTGTGCACCGACGTCCGCAGGTCGCCGCGCCGGACCTGCAGGATCTGATGATTGGCCAGCGCCTGCCATGGCTCGGGCTGGGCCCAGCCGGCGGAGGCGACCACCACCGTCTCGCTGTCATCGCGGTAGCGCAGCACGTAGGAGTTCACCTCGCCGCCGTCGGCCAGGATCAGCTTCTCGTCGTAGCGCGCCATCGCGAACAACGCGTCATGGGTGAGCAGCAGGCAGTTCAGCGACAGCGCGTCGGTCACCTGCTCGATCCGGTTCGCGGCCCGGTGCAATGCCTCAACCGGACCGGCTCGGCGCAGCTCGGCGAGCACCAGCTGAAAGTACCGCTCGCTGTCGGTGCCGCCTGAGCTCGGACGGGCGCCGGACTGGCGAACCAGCTCGTCCAGCTCGGTCAGCGGACTCAGGTAGCCGTTGTGGGCGAAGGCGACGCTGCCGGCTACGAACGGGTGCGTGTTGGCCATCGAATTGGCCATGTTTGCCGAGGCCTTGCGCAGGTGCAGTAGGGCGATGTCGGTGGTGGCCCGGCTGACCGCTCGCTGAAACCGCTCACTGCCCCGGGCCGGTTCAGGGTGCTTCGCGCTGACCAGGTCATCGGCAGCGTTCCAGTAGGCCAGGCCCCAGCCGTCGCAGTGCACGCCGGACAGCTCGGTGAAGGCCAGAAGGTCGTCCGCGAGCAGGTTCGGGATGGGATCCGGGCAGCGCGAAGCGACGCCGAGTAGCCGGCACATTGCCTGATGTCCTTTCCTGTCATGCAAAGTCGAGTGGACGAGCCGGTCGGCGCGGCTCGCTGGGGGTCAGTGCAACAGCGCGGTCGGCCCGGCCGGGACGGTGCCCAGCGGGTCGGCAGCGCGCTCGGCTCGACCGACCTGGCTGCGCGCGCGGCCATTGAGCCGAGCCTCCAACACGCGCGCGAGCTGGCCCAGGGCGAGATTGATCAGGACGTAGATGACCGCCACGATCAGGTAGGTCTGCACCAGCAGGTGGGTGTAGACGGTGAGGTTCTCACCCTGTTTCATCAGTTCCGGATAGCTCACCACGAACCCGAGCGTGCTGTCCTTGAGCAGGCTGATCAGCTGCGTGATCAGGGCCGGCGCGACGATCCGGATCGCCTGCGGCAGCACCACGATCCGCATGATCTGCCAGTACCGCAACCCGATCGCCGCACCCGCTTCGGATTGGCCGCGGTCGACCGCGCTGATGCCAGCCCGGAACACCTCGGCCAGCACGGCAATGTTGACGATCACGATCGGGACGACCAGCTTGAAGAAGATCGGCAGGTTCAGTCCGAACCGGGGCAGCGCCAGCAGGAAGGCGTAGATGAGCAGCAGTAGCGGCACCGACCGGAACAGCTCCACATAGCCGATGGCGAGGTAGCGAACGAACCGGTTCGGTGACACTCGAAGCAATGCCATCAACGCCCCGAGCGGAAACGCGATCACCGCGGCCATGCCGGTTGCCTTCAGCGTCCCGACCACGCCCTGCAACAGGAAGTGGATGTAGGGCCAGTGAGTGAACGGCTGCCATCGTTCGGCGGCAAGCTGGCCGTGCGCGCCGAACTGGTCAAGCGCCAGCACCAACAGGCCGACGATCAGCAGGATCGACACCGCGGTGGTGATGGTGATCCGGCGCTGGGCCCGGGGCCCCGGCGCGTCGAACAGCACCCGGTTCACGGTCATCGATGGTCCTCAGCGTTCATCGGTGCAACGCCAGCCTGCGTTCGAGGTAGCCGCCGACCCCACCGCCGGTCAGCGCCAACACGATGTAGAACGCGGCGGCGACCAGGAACGTCGCGGTTGCCTCGGCATATTGCAGGTTCAGGTACTCGGTCCGGTTGGTCAACTCGGCCACCCCGACCGCTGAGGCCAACGACGAGCTCAACGCGACCCCGATGAACACGTTCACCAGCGGTTGCACCATCGCCCGAAACGCCTGCGGCAAGATCACGAACCGCAGCGACCGGCTGAAGCTGAGCCCGATCGCCCGGGCTGCTTCGGCCTGACCTACCGCCACCGAGTTGATACCCGAGCGCATCGCCTCGCAGACAAAGGCAGCTGCCGATAGCGCAAGGCAAATCGCCGAGGAGGTGAAGAACGAGTAGGTCAGTCCGACGTCCGGCAGCCCGAACACGAACAGGATCAGCAGTGCCAGCAGCGGGACGTTACGAAACACCTCCACGTAGGCCGAGCCGATCACCCGCAGCGGGGTGATCGGCCCGACCCGCCAGACTGCCAGCGCAGTGCCGAGCACCAGCGCGCCGACGAACCCGAGCACGGTGAGTTCGAGGGTCACCAGGAACCCGGACAGCAGGTCCGAGAAGTGCGACGCGACGGTGTGCACGGTCTGGCTCAGGAACCGTCGGCCGAGCCGATGGTCGGCGGGGTCGGGGCATTGCCGCTCACCACGGTGCCGATGGTGGCCTTCCACAGCTTGGCCCAGCTGCCATCGTCATAGATCTTCTGCAGCCAGTCATCGACGAACTTCTTCGCCTGGTCATCACCGTGCGGCAGGCCGATCCCGTACGGCTCCTTGGTGAACGGATCGCCGACCACCTTGACAGCTGAGTTCGTGCTGGCATCGCTGATCAGAATTCCCTGGTCGAGCACGTAGGCATCGGCGCGGCCCTGCTGCACCGCCGCGACGCACTGGGCATCCTCCTGCAGCAGCGACACCTTCGCCTGCGGCGCGAACTTCTTCAGCGACAGCGCGGCGGTCGAGTTCGACTCGGTGACCACGTTCTTGCCGTTCAGGTCATCGATCTTGGTGATCGTCGAGTTGTCCTTCTTCACCATGATGGCATCGCCTGACTCGTAATACGGTCCGGCGAAATCGACCTTCTTGGCGCGCGCCGGGGTGATCGTGTACGTCGCGAAGACCGCGTCCACGGTCTTGTTCTGCAGCAACGTTTCGCGAGTGTCCACGGTGGTGATGGTCAGCTTGGTCAGGTCCTTGGTCTTGCCGGTGATGTAGCGCGAGAGCATCTGCGACAGCCCGGCGTCGAAGCCGGTCAGCTTGCCGGTCGCCGGGTCCTTCAACGAGAACAGCGGGCCGGTGTCGGTGCCTCCGACGTTCAGGTAGCCACGCTGCTTGACCTTGTCCATCCAGGAACCGGCCGGAATCGCTGAGGCATCGGCGACCGGCGCGCCGGCGATGATCGAGTCATAGCTGTCGCCGCCGGGGCTGCTGCCAGGCAACTGCGCTGACTTTGAACTGCCGCACCCGGCCAGCGTCCCGGCGACCAGCACGGCAACCGCAAGGGTGGCCAGACGTGCTCGGCCAGCGGCCGATGGATATGCCAACTGCATGAGAACTCCCTTTATCAATCTGGATAATCACCGGGTCAATGACTCAATGAGCCAGGATCTTGGACAGGAAATCGGCGGCGCGTTCGCTGGTCGGGTTGGTGAAGAAACTGTCCGGACTCGCCGTCTCGACGATCTGGCCGCCGTCCATGAACACCACCCGGTCAGCTGCTTGCCGGGCAAAACCCATCTCGTGGGTGACCACGACCATGGTCATGCCGTCGGCGGCCAACTCGACCATCACGTCGAGCACCTCGGAGATCATCTCCGGGTCCAGCGCCGAGGTCGGCTCATCGAAGAGCATCAGCTTCGGTTGCATCGCCAGTGCACGAGCGATCGCCACCCGCTGCTGCTGGCCACCGGACAGTTCGCTGGGGTGGCTGGTCTCCTTGTTGGCGACGCCGACTCGGTCGAGCAATTCGCGGGCCCGGGCCTCGGCCTGACCGCGTCCGATGCCACGAACCCTGGTCGGGCCGAGGGTGATGTTGTCGAGCACCGTGAGGTGGGCGAACAGGTTGAACGACTGGAACACCATGCCGACATCAGCACGAAGCCTGGCCAGCTCCCGACCTTCGGCCGGTAGCGGCACGCCGTCGATAGTGATCCGGCCGGACGACACGGTTTCGAGCCGGTTTATGCAGCGGCACAAGGTGGATTTACCTGAACCGGACGCACCGATCACGACAACCACCTCGCCGGCAGCGACATCGAGGCTGACCTCGTGCAGCGCGGTCAGCGAGCCGAACTGCTTGCTGACCCGGTCGATCTGCAGCAGTGGGTCGGTACGGCCGGGGTTGGCTTGCTCGTCGGTGCTCGGTCGAGTCGACATTTGCCGACCATAAGGGCTATTCGTCCAGAGCGCCAATGGAGGTATTGCCGATAGGTGATCAGATTTGTTTATAGTCGGTTAGAGTCGAGCGATGCTGAGTCCCGATCGTCTGTTGCTGCTGCAGACAGTGGCGCGCACCGGCTCGTACTCAGCGGCGGCCCGCGAGCTGGGGTTCAGCCAACCGGCGATCAGCTATCAGATGCGTTGCCTGGAAACCGAGATCGGCACTCCGCTGTCGGTACGCGTCGGTGCGAGCATGCGGCTGACGCCGGCCGGTCAGGCGCTGTTGCCGCACGCCGATGCCATCCTGGCCGCGGTCCGCGCCGCCGAGCGAGAATTAGCAACCTTCGTAGGCAGTTCAGCCGGGACGCTGGGACTGGGTGCGTTTCCGAGCAGCTGTGCCACCGTGGTGCCGGCAGCGATCGCTGAGCTACGGCGGCAGCTGCCTGACGTACAGGTCCGGCTGGTGCAGGCCGAGCCACCGCGCTGCCATGACCTGGTGCGCCAGGGTGAACTCGATCTCGGACTCAGCTACCGCTTCGCTGACCCGGGCGCCGCCGGTTCGATCGCCACCCCGAAGCTGGGCCAGCCGCGCCGGATCCCGCTGTTCGTCGACGAGGTTCGGCTGATGTTGCCGGTCGATCACCCGGCTGCCCGGCGCAAGCTGGTGAAGCTGGCCGACCTGGCCGGCGACACCTGGATCCTGGCCAGTCGCCGGTTCGAGGATCTGCTGCACGCGGCTGCCGGTGCGGCGAAATTCGAGCCGAAGACGATGCTGGTTGCAGACGATTATGTGGTGATGCAGTCGCTGGCCGCGCACGGACTCGGAGTCACCCTGGTGCCAGAACTCGCGCTGGCCGCCCATCGCGACGAGCGGCTGGTGGCGCGCACCCTGGTCGGCTGGCCGGATCGGCAGGTCGAGGTGGAGCTCTGGCCGGATCAGCTTCGGGTGCCGGCGGTGGCAGCTATGCTCGCGGCGCTGCAAGCTGCGGTGCCAGCCGCCCGCGGCAAGTTCGGCAGCGCCGGCCGGACCGCTTGAGCTCTGGTTGCGGGCTGCTCAGGCCAGCCTCGTCACCTCGACCCGCACGCCGAGCTCAGCCGAGCGCGGCCCGGAGTAGATGCCCTTCAACGGGGCCACGTCGTCGTAATCGCGGCCACGAGCCACCAGGACGTGCTGCTCGCCGACCGGCTTGCCGTTGGTGGGGTCGTAGCCGATCCAGTCGCCGTCCCACCATTCCACCCAGGCATGGCTCTCACCGGCGACCTGCTCGCCGATCGCGGCGTCGGCGTTCGGGTGCAAATAACCTGACACGTACCGGGCCGGAATGCCGATCGAGCGCAGCATTGCCAGTGATACGTGGGCGAAATCCTGACAGACGCCGTTGCGCTCACCCCAGGCCTGCATCGCGTTGGTGCCCACGTCGGTGGAGCCGGGAACGTAGTTCAGGTGCTCGCCGACCGTGCTCAGGCAGCGGATCGCTGCCTCGGTAGGGCTGCCGTCACCGCTGACGTCCACCGCCAGCTTGGCCAGCGTGCCGTCCGGATCGGTCCGACGGGTGATTGACAGCCACTCGGCATACTGGTCGCGCACCGAATTCCCACGCAGCTCAGACCAATCCAGCACGCCCGGTGCCCACGGTCGCAGGCAGGTCTCGACCACGCTGGTGGCAACCACTTCGAGTTCGGAGTGCGGGGCGTGGATATCGAAGGCGGTCACCTCGGTACCCCAGTAGTCCCGGTAGCGGTGCGTCCCGGCGCTTGGCGAGATCTCCAATCGGGATTCCAGCGTGGCCTGGCTGGAATCGGTCAGCGGCGTCATCCGAGCTTCGTTGAAGGAGGCTTTCACCTTGCCTTCATAGGAGTATCCGGTCCGGTGCCGGACCCGCACCCGCCAGGTCATCGGCACCGGCCAGGGCTCAGCGGCGGTGCCATCAGGCGCCCTTCCCCACCCACGAGGTAACCGCGTGCGGAAAGTACCGGGTGCCCATCGACACGGTTGCTTCCGCGCAGGCGGTCTGGATCGACTCCAGTTGCGCGGTCAGGTCGGCAAGCATCTCGTCAACTCCTCGATATTCCAAGCCAGTTCTGGCTCGGCCAAGCAATCGGTGGGCCTGGTCGGTGGACCCGAGCCGGCTCTCACCGCTGTCCAGCATGCGCAGGCAATCCTCGGCGGTGGACAGCGCGAAGAACAGCGATCGGGGGAATAGCCTGTCCAGCAAGAGGAATTCTGCCGCGGTCCGGTCGGTGACCCGGCCGCGATAGGTACGCAGGTAGGCCTCGTAGGCCCCGCACGAGCGCAACAGGGTCGGCCAGCTCGGGCCGGCCGAGCGCGACACTGCCCGGGTGGTGATCAGCCGGGCAGTCATGTCGACCCGCTCGATGCTTCGTCCCAGTACCAGGAACAGCCAGCCTTCGTCCCGGCTCATCGTCGAATCGGCGATGCCGGCGACCAGCGCGGTGCGCTCGCGAACCCATTGAAAAAATAGGTGCGGTCCGGTCCGCTTGGCCCGCCGGCTCTGCTCGTCGATCCGCAGAAAGGTCAGGTTGAGCGCCTCCCACAGCTCCGAGGACACCGCGTCGCGGGCGCTGCGGGCATTGGACCTGGCCGCGGCCAGCGATCCGCTGATCGAACTGGACGCCTTCGGGTCATAAGCCAGCTGTTGCAGCACCTCCGACACTCCCGGCCCACCCTCGGGGATCGGCCGTCCCATCACCTCGAACATCGACCGGCAGGCCTCGGACTCCACAGTGGAGCCTTCCAGGATCTGGTGCAGGTAGATGTCGAGGATCCGGGCGGTGTCGTCGGCCCGCTCGACATAGCGACCGATCCAGAACAGCGATTCGGCAATCCGGCTCAGCATGTGCACCTCACTGCTGTTCCTGCTGGGATTGGCTGAAGGCCGGGCCGGGATCCGGGCTGGCCATGTGCGGGGCCTGCGCGTTCGGGGTGGGCGAATCGGCAAGATCGTGGTCGTGGTCAGGGTAGCTGGCGAACTGGCGCGGGGTATCCAGCACCAGGGTGTCTTTCGAGCCGCCGCCCTGGCTGGAATTGACCACCAGCGAGCCTTCCGGCAGCGCCACTCTGGTCAGCCCGCCGGGCAGCACCCACACCTCGTCGCCGTCGTTGACCGCGAACGGGCGCAGGTCGACGTGCCGGGGCACGATCGTCTCACCGATCACCGTTGGCACCGTCGACAGGTGCACCACCTGCTGCGCGATCCAGCCGCGCGGATCCTCAATTACCTTTGTTCGTAGAGCATCTAGCTCGCCCTGGGTGGCCTGCGGACCGATCACGATGCCCTTGCCGCCGGACCCGTCCACCGGTTTGAGCACCAGCTCAGCCAACCGATCGAGCACCTCGGCCAGGTGCTCGGGCTGCTCCAGCCGGTAGGTGTCGACGTTGGCGATCAGCGGTTCTTCGTTGAGGAAATACCTGACCAGGT
Source organism: Jatrophihabitantaceae bacterium (assembly GCA_039922115.1). Classification (GTDB taxonomy): domain Bacteria; phylum Actinomycetota; class Actinomycetes; order Mycobacteriales; family Jatrophihabitantaceae; genus Jatrophihabitans_A. The sequence continues at coordinate 2,839 of JBDSAN010000537.1, read as the reverse complement.
CAGGGACGTAGGTGTAGAGCAGCTTGTCATCGGCGACCCCGTTGCCGACCGCGTTGGCGATCGTCACGTTGCCGGCCCGCGCGGCGGTCAGCACGCCTGGGCAGCCGAGGGCCGAATCCGGCCGGAAATGCACCGGATCCAGGAACGCGTCGTCGATCCGGCGGTAGATCACGTCGACCCGGCGCAGGCCTGCGGTGGTGCGCATGCTGACCACGTTGTTCGAGCAGACCAGGTCCCGACCCTCGACCAGTTCCACGCCCATCCGCCGGGCCAGCAGCGCGTGTTCGAAGTAGGCGGCATTGAAGGCGCCGGGGGTGAGCAGCACGACGTTCGGATCGCCGGCGCCGGGCGGGGCCGCCTTGCGCAGCGCCTGCAGCAGCCGGCTCGGGTAGTCGGAGACGGTACGGGCGCGCACTGCCGAGAACAGCTCGGGCAGCGCCTGCATGGTGGCGCGGCGGTTCTCCAGCACGTAGCTGACCCCGGACGGCACCCGGACGTTGTCCTCCAGCACCCGGAACTTGCCCTGCTCGTCGCGGATCAAGTCGATGCCTGCTACGTGCACCCGCACCCCGTTGGCCGGCTCGATCCCGGCGGCGTGCCGTTCGAAATACCGGGACGTGATCAGCACCCGCTGCGGGACCACGCCATCGATCACCGACCGGCGCGGGCCGTAGACATCGGCCAGGAACGCCTCCAGCGCGCGCACCCGCTGCGCCACCCCGCGCGAGACCAGCTCCCACTCTGCCGCCTCGATCACCCGCGGGATCACATCCAGCGGGAACGGGCTTTCCACCCCACCCACGTCGAAGGTGACGCCCCGGTCCAGAAACGCCCGGGCCAGCCCCTCGGCACGCGCGGTGAGGTCGTCGGCGTCCAGCGACTGGACGGCGGCGGCCACCGCCTCGTAAGCAGGCCGGACCTCGCCGGTGCCGGTGAACATCTCGTCCCAGGCACGACCGGTCGGGTACTCGGAGAACAGGTCCGCCATGGACGAACGATATTGATGCGGTGTTTCGCCGCGGTTAACACCGGCGTCGTGGCTCGTCATGGCCCTCTTCCCGATCGGATGCTGCTCGCCCAGGTGCACAGCCTAGTGACGCCGTAGGCTGGCGCCGTGGATGTGCGCGCTACCCAATCGACCGCCGCCGAACTGACGCACGTCGATGCCACCGGCGCGGCGCGGATGGTGGACGTGTCGGGCAAGGACATCAGTGTCCGCGAGGCCAGCGCCTCGGCCTGCTTTCAGACCACCGAGCAGGTCATCGGGTTGCTCCGCTCGGACGGCCTGCCCAAGGGCGACGCGCTCGCGGTGGCCAGGATCGCCGGCATCGCGGCCGCCAAGCGCACCCCGGACCTGATCCCGCTGTGCCACCCGGTCGCCATTCACGGCGTGCGGGTCGAGCTGGAGCTGGGCACCGATCGGGTCGCGATCACCGCTACGGTTCGCACCGCTGACCGGACCGGGGTCGAGATGGAGGCGCTGACCTGCGTCACCACCGCTGGTTTGGCCCTGTACGACATGGTGAAAGCGGTGGATCGCGGGGCGGTGCTGACCGATATCCGGCTGGAGCACAAGGTCGGCGGGCGGCGCGGCGAGTGGAACCGGACATGATCGCGGCGGTGATCACCTGCTCGAACCGGTCCGCGGCCGGTCTGCGCGCCGACGATTCCGGGCAGCTGCTGGCCGATGCTGTGCAGGGCTGGGGCTTCCAGGTGCGGACCCGGCTGATCGTGCCCGATGAGGTACCGGCGATTCGCTCGGCGATCCAGGACGCGATCGCAGGCGGGGCCCGGCTGGTGCTCACCACCGGCGGTACCGGACTCAGCCCGACCGACGTCACGCCGGAGGCGGTACAACCCTTGATCGATCGCCAGATCCCTGGCATTTCCGAGCGAATCCGAGCCGTCAACGTGGAGCGGGTACCAACTTCGGTGCTCTCGCGGGGGGTGTCCGGCATGATCGGGACCTCGCTGGTGGTCACCCTGCCCGGCTCGCCAGGCGGGGTACGGGACGCGCTCGCGGTGCTGCAACCGCTGGTCGGTCACGTGCTTGACCAGGTGACCGGCGGCGATCACCGGCCCGGTGGTGGGGTGTGACCGGCTGTGGGATGGGAACGGCTGTGGGATGGGAACGGCTTGAGCGGCGTGGAGGCGAATTGATGAAGGTGCGGATCGCGACGGTCACCGACCAGCCGCTGGACGTCGCCGCTCATGCGGCGGCGGTACGCGATATTGCGGCCGGGGCCGAAGTCACCTTCTGCGGTGTGGTTCGCGACCATGACCATGGCCGGACGGTGCTGGAGCTCGAATACAGCGGGTATCCGACCGCCGAGCAGGTGCTGCGTGAGGTGGCTGACGAGATCGCGGCCGACCCGGCGGTGCTCGCGGTAGCGGTGAGTCACCGGATCGGCTCGCTGGCAATCGGCGAGGTCGCGCTGGTCGCCTCGGTCACCGCCGCCCATCGCAAGCAGGCCTTCGACAGCTGCCAACGGCTGGTCGACGAGGCCAAGGCCCGCCTGCCGATCTGGAAGCGCCAGGTGTTTGCCGATGGCAGCGACGAATGGGTGAACTGCCCCTAGCGGCTCAGGCCGAACCCGCTCAGCCGCCTGCGAACGGCGGCAGCACGTCCACCACCGACCCGGCCGGCAGTGGTTGGTCCGGCACTGCCGTCACCGAGTCGACCAGCAGCGCGCTGGCGGCGAGTACCGGTGCGAGCTCGGGCCGGCTGCTGAGCTGGGCCACCAGCTCGGTCAGGTTGGCGGCAGCCAGCTGTTCGGACTCCCGGCCAGCCGCCCGGCGGGCGCCAGCCCAATACCGGACGGTGACCAGGCCTGCCATC
>JBDSAN010000536.1:0-2648 GCA_039922115.1 Jatrophihabitantaceae bacterium | reverse complement strand
GCCCTCGAACACGCCGAGGTGCCACCCAGCCTGAACTTCCATACCCCGAACCCGGCCATTCCGTGGGCCGAATCGCGGCTGCGGGTGGTCACCGAGCCGACCCGGTGGCCCGAGACCGGCACCCCGCGCCGGGCCGGCATTTCCGGTTACGGCTACGGCGGGACGATCGCGCACCTGATCCTGGAACAGGCCGGCGCAGGCCACCCCGTACCGGCCGGGCCGGCCGGTACCCGGCCCGGTCAGGACGCCGGCCCGGCGCTGTACCCGATTTCCGGCGCCAGCCAGGCGGCGGTGCGCGACTATGCCGGCCGGCTGGTCGAGCACCTGAGCCGGACGACCGACTCGACCACCGACATCGGACACACCCTCGGCTGCCGGCGCGAGCACCTGGCCGAGCGCGCCGCGGTGTACGCCGAGGACCGCTCGCAGCTGATCGAGCGGCTGGCCGAGCTGGCCGACCCGGCCGCCGATGCCGAGCAGGCCGGCGCTGGCACCGTGATCGGCTCGGTGCTGCCGGCGGCCAGCAATGGCGTGGTCTGGATCTTCTCCGGGCATGGCTCGCAGTGGACCGGGATGGCCCGCGAGCTGATCGCAGCACCCCAGCCTTCGCGCAGGTCATCGACCAGCTGGAGCCGATCTTTGCCGAGGAACTCGGGCTGTCGCTGCGGGCCACCATCGCCACCGACGAGCCGCAGCCGGTCGACGTGATCCAGCCGATGATCTTTGCGGTGCAGCTGGGGCTGGTCGCGACCTGGCGGGCGCACGGGCTGCAACCGGCGGCGGTGCTCGGGCATTCGGTCGGCGAGATCGCGGCCGCGGTGACCGCCGGCATGCTGACGCTGGAGCAGGGCGCCAGGCTGGTCTGCCGCCGGTCGGTGCTGCTGCGCTCGGTGGTCGGGCAGGGCGCGCTGATCATGGTGAACCTGGCGCCGGAGGAGGCCGAGCGCCGGCTGGCCGGTCGCCAGGACGCGGTGCTGGCGATCGCGGCCGCGCCGTCCTCGTCAGTGATTGCCGGTGATATCCCAGCGATTGCCGAGCTGGCGGACCGGTTGCGCGCCGAGGGGCTCGCGGTCCGTCCGGTGGACACCGACGTGGCCTTCCACAGCCCGCAGATGGACCCGCTGCTGGCCGGGCTCACCGCCGCCGCCGCTGACCTGCCGCCGAGTCCGGCCGCCATCGACGTGTACAACACCGCGCTGGCCGATCCACGCGACGACCAGCCGCGCGACGGCCGGTACTGGGCTGCCAACCTGCGCGGGCAGGTCCGCTTCGGCGCGGCGGTCAGCGCCGCGCTGGCTGACGGATACCGTTTGTTTGTCGAGGTATCGCCGCATCCGGTGGTGGAGCACTCGGTGCTTGAGACCTTCGACGCGCTCGAGATCACCGACGGCTTCGTCACCCACACCCTGCGCCGCAACCGGCCCGAGCTTCAGACGCTGCTGGCCAACCTCGCCGCCCTGTACTGCCACGGCGCGGCGGTGAGCTGGCCGGCGCTGTGGCCGGCCGGTGAGCTGGTCGACCTGCCGCCGATTGCCTGGCAGCGCAGGCAACTCTGGGCTGCCGAGCCGGCCGCCGGCTCGGGCCAGGGCGAGCAGCACGACCCGGCCAGCCACACCCTGCTCGGCGCACGCAGCACGGTGCGCGGCGCCACCCCGGCGCAGCTCTGGCTGACCTACCTCGACCGCGCGTCGCGTCCCTATCCCGGCAACCACCCGGTCCGGGACGTGGAAATCATCCCGGCCGCGGTGCTGCTCAACACCTTCCACAGCGCGGCGCTGGCCACCGGGCAGTGGTCCGACCTGGCCGACGTGGCGCTGCGGGTGCCGGTCAGCGTGACCAAGCCCCGTGATTTGCAGGTCGTCCTGCAGAACAGCTCGATCCGGCTGTCGTCCCGGATCGCCGGGGCCGAGGCCGACGAGCTGGGCTGGGTCACCCACACCACCGCGACCATCGAGGCGCACACCGGCCCGGCCGTCGCCGGCTCCGATCAGCCGGTGCCGCCGCTGGAGCAGGAGTTGCCGACCGGGTACGTGATCGAGCGGTTGGCCACGCTCGGGGTGGCCGCGATGGGCTTCAGCTGGACCGTCGAGCGGCTGCAGCGCGGTGAGTCGGTGCTGGTGGCCGAGGTGCAGGCCGAGCCGTCCGGCGACGCCAGCGCCGGATCCTGGGCGCCAATGCTGGACGCGGTGCTGTCGATCGCCTCGGTCGCCTTCAGCGGGCCGCCGACGCTGCGGATGCCGGCGCACATCCACCGGCTCAGCCTGGCCGAATCGTGCCCGGCCCGGGCCCGGATCACCACCCGGGTGCTCGGCAACAACACCGTTGACGTCGAGGTGAGCGACCTCGACGGCACGCCGGTGGCCAGCTTCTCCCGGCTGCGCTACGGCATGCTCGGCGAGGACGACGGGGCGATCGCCAACCCGCGCGAGCTGGTGCACCCGATCGCCTGGGCGCCGCTGCCGACCGCGCTGCTGACCACCGGGTCCGCGGCCACCCTGCCGCCGGTGGTGCTGGTTGGCGCTGACTGCCCGCTGCTGGCTCGGCTGGCCGGCCGGCTGGCCGCCGGGGCGGTGCCCTACCGGGTCGCCAGCGGCCCTGACCAGTTGCGGCCCGAGGAACTCACCGGCCAGCACCTGATCGTGGTGGTG
>JBDSAN010000535.1:0-2712 GCA_039922115.1 Jatrophihabitantaceae bacterium | reverse complement strand
TCGAAGATGCCGAACCGGGTGCAGGCCGAACCGGCCAGCAACGCCAGCCCGCTGACCGCCGACAGCGCCCGGCTGCGCCGCCCGATCCGCGATCCGGCCAGCACCGACCCGGCCGCTCCGGTGACCGTCAGCGCCTTGCTGGCCCGCATCAGCCGGCCCGCCGTGCCGGTATGCAGCGACTCGGCAACCATGCCCAGTCGCTGTTCCATTGCCTGCTCAGCGGCCAGGTCGGCGACCGCACCGGCCAGCGCCAGCCGCCGGGCCGGGCCGGCCTGGTCGACCGGCGCGCACAGCATGCCGAACCCACCGGCTGCCGCTGCAGCCGAACCGGCGAAAACGAAAGGCAATTCCCTTCTGGCCCCGCTCCAGGTCGGGGTTGCGGTATCGGCCAGCAGCACGGCTGTGTAGGTAGCGATCGTCGGGCCGATCACGGCCGCGGCCAGCCCACTTGGCCGGCCGGCAGCGGCCACCAGCCGGGCTGGGGCCCGCAGCGGGCGCGGCAACTTCTCAGCCAGCAGCGGCGCGAGTTCGGCGGCACCGGCCAGCCCGGCCAGCGGGCCGAAGCCGGTCAGCAGCCAGGTACCCACCGACATCGGCGAGGTCGGCTTGGCGACCCGCACCATGTTCAGGAACCGGGCCGGCCGGCCCAGGTCATGCACCAGCGCGGCGAAGCTGAGGTTGATCGCGGCGAAGGCACCTAGCCGGCCGGCCCGGCGCAGCGCCGGACGGCCGGTCAGGTCAGCACCCGCGGCCAGCAGCGATGAACCGGCCGCCAGCCCACCCAGGAACAGGTAACCGGGAATATCTGCCTGCCACGGCGAGGCCTTCACCACCGGCCGGCCGTAGTAGGAGGTGAAGGTGGCATCGGGCACCATCTGGTACTCGTCCCGGCGGCGCTTTCCCTTTCGCGGGCTGCCTGTTCGCTGTTCGGCCTGCTGCTGCGCCTGGTGCTGGGTCACGACCGGCCGCCGAGGAATGCCGCCGCGGCCGCAGCCGCCAGGCCGAGCGCGGCCACGCCGGCGTGCCGCCACATCTGGGTCAGGTCACGGGTGCTGACCACCGGATCCGGTGGCAGGCCGTACACCTCGGGCTCGTCCAGCAGCAGGAACATCGCGCCGGCCCCGCCAACCCCGTCATCCGGATTGTCGCCGTACAGTCGCGCCGAGGAAACCCCCTGCTCAGTAAGGGTGTTCAGCCTCGCGGCTGCTCGCTCGCGAAGCTCGTCCAGGTCACCGAACTGGATCGATTCGGTCGGGCAGGCCTGCGCGCAGGCCGGCGTCATGCCGGCACCGAGCCGGTCGTAGCAGAGCGTGCACTTCTGCGCGATACCTACGTTCTTCGTGCCGGCATCACCCTCGCGCCGGTCGATCACCCCGAACGGGCAGGCCGGCACGCAGTAGCCGCAGCCGTTGCAGACATCGTCCTGCACCACCACGGTGCCGAACTCGGTCCGAAACAGCGCCCCGGTCGGGCACACGTCCAGGCAGGCCGCGTGGGTGCAGTGCTTGCACACGTCCGAGGACATCAGCCATTGAAAATCAGCAGGTTCGGCACCGGTCTCGGCCGGCTTCTCGATGAACGCGACGTGCCGCCAGGTGGAGGCACCCAGGGCTCCGGTGTTGTCATAGGACGAGCCGAGCAGCGAGAAGTCAGCCTCACCCGGCGCGCCATTGGCCGGGATCGCGTTCCACTCCTTGCAGGCAACCTCGCACGCCTTGCAGCCGATGCACACCGAGGTGTCGGTGAAAAAGCCCTTGCGGGACTGGCCATCGCGCCAGCCGGCGTCGGCGGCCGGATCGTCCAGTGGGCCGGACAGGCTCGGCATTAGTCCTCCCGCTGTGCTTCGCTAGCTGATCGCTCAGGTGTGCGCTGGGTATTGCCGGTTTGCACGGTTATGCCGGCTCGCCGACGGTACTCCTCGACGAAGCTCAGCAACTGCTCGCCAACCGGCCGGCGACCCGACCGGATGTCGCACGATGCCACTTTCGACTCCTGGATATGGACATTCGGGTCCAACGTCACCCCGAACAGGTCATTGGCCGAGTCGCCGCTGACCAGCGCTGACGAGCCGACCCCCCAGTGATAGGGCAGGCCGATCTGATGGAATCGCTGGCCGTCGATGTCCAGCGGCCGCACCCGATCGGTCACCAGCACCCGCGCCTCGATCGCGGTCCGGGCGGTCACGATGGTCGCCCAGCCCAGGTTGGCCAGCCCGCGAAGCTCAGCCAGTTCAGGCGAGACCTCGCAGAAGAACTCGGGTTGCAACTCAGCCAGGTAGGGCAGCCAGCGGCTCATCCCACCGGCCGTGTGGTGCTCGGTCAGCCGATAGGTGGTGAACAGGAACGGGAACACCTCGGCGTGCGGTTCGGGCGGGGACGGATTCTGCAGGTTGTCCAGCCGCGGAAAGACCTGCCGGGTCGGGTTGGCCTGCTGGCGATAGAGCCGGTTACGCACCGGTGACTCGGCCGGTTCGTAGTGCGATGGCAGCGGCCCGTCCAGCAACCCGGACGGCGCGAACAGCCAGGCCTTGCCGTCGGCCTGCATGATGAACGGATCGTCGCCGGCCAGGCCGGCCACCCCGCTGGTGCCTGGTTCCGGGCGGTAGGACGGTGCCTTGTCGGGCACGAAGTCCGGCACGTCGTGCCCGGTCCACTTGCCGGCCTCAGCGTCCCACCAGACGTAGGCCTTGCGCTCGCTCCACGGCTTGCCGTC
>JBDSAN010000534.1:0-4542 GCA_039922115.1 Jatrophihabitantaceae bacterium | reverse complement strand
GGGTCGTTCTCGCTGACCTGATCGGTCAGCGACAGTCAGCTAGCCGAGCCGCTGCTTCAGCGATGCCAGTTCGTCGCGCAGGGAGGACGGCACCTTGTCACCGATCTTGTCGAACCATTCCTCGATGCTCGGGATCTCGGCCTGCCACTGCGCCAGGTCGACCCGCAGCGCGGTAGCCAGATCGTCCGAACTGATCTGCAGGTTCTCGGTGTCGAGCGCCTCGACGGTGGGCACCCGGCCGATCGCGGTGTCGGTCGCGGTCGCGGTGCCCTCGATCCGCTCGACCGCCCACTTGAGCACCCGGCTGTTCTCGCCGAAGCCGGGCCAGACGAAGCTACCCTCGTCATTGCGCCGGAACCAGTTCACGTAGAAAACCTTGGGCAATTGAGCCGCGTTGGCGTGCTTGCCCAGGTCCATCCAGTGCGCGAAGTAGTCACCTGCGTGGTAGCCGAGGAACGGCAGCATGGCCATCGGGTCGCGGCGCACCACGCCCACCTGGCCGGCCGCGGCCGCGGTGGTCTCCGAGGACATGGTGGCGCCCATGAACACGCCGTGCTGCCAGTCGAAGGCCTCGGTCACCAGCGGGATGGTGTCGCTGCGCCGGCCACCGAAGATGATCGCGTCGATCGGCACTCCGGCCGGGTCATCCCATTCCGGTGCCAGGATCGGGCACTGGTCGATCGGGGTACAGAACCGGGAGTTCGGGTGGGCGGCCTTCTCGCCGCTGTCCGGCGTCCAGTCCCGGCCCTTCCAGTCGGTCAGGTGTGCCGGCACCTCGGGGGTCATGCCTTCCCACCAGACGCCGCCGTCATCGGTCAGCGCGACATTGGTGAAGATCGAGTTGCCCTGCTCGATCATCCGCATCGCGTTCGGGTTGGTCTTCCACCCGGTACCCGGCGCCACGCCGAACAGGCCGAACTCGGGGTTGACCGCATACAGCCGGCCGTCGGCGCCGAACCGCATCCAGGCGATGTCGTCACCGAGCATCTCGGCCTTCCAGCCCGGCAGGCTGGGCTCCAGCATCGCCAGGTTGGTCTTGCCGCAGGCCGACGGAAAGGCCGCTGCCAGGTAGTAGGACTTCTGCTCCGGGCTGGTGAGCTTCAGGATCAGCATGTGCTCGGCCAGCCAGCCCTCGTCGCGAGCCTGGGCCGAAGCGATCCGCAGCGAGTGGCACTTCTTGCCGAGCAGCGCGTTGCCGCCGTAGCCCGAGCCGTAGGACCAGATCGACCGATCCTCCGGAAAATGCACGATGTACTTGGTGTCATTGCACGGCCAGACCACGTCGGGCTCGCCATCGGCCAGCGGAGCGCCCACCGAGTGCAGGCCGGTCACGTAGGACCGGTCGGTGCCGTCCTCGGTGAAGCGGGCCAGCGCCGTGGCACCCATCCGGGTCATGATCCGCATCGAAGCGACCACGTAGGCCGAGTCGGTGATCTCGACACCCAGCTGCGGCTCGGTCGCGGTCAGCGGGCCCATGCAGTAGGGGACGACATACATCGTGCGGCCGCGCATCGAGCCACGAAAGCGCTCGGTGAGCAGCGCCTTCATGTCCTCGGGATCCATCCAGTTGTTGGTCGGCCCGCAGTCCTCGGCGTCCTTGGAGCAGATGAAGGTCCGGTCCTCGACCCGCGCGACGTCGGACGGGTCGGAGGCGCAGTAGAACGAGTTCGGCAGCTTGTCCGGGTTGAGCCGGCTCAGCGTGCCGGCGGCGACCAGTTCATCGGTCAGCCGGGTCCACTCGGCCTCGGAGCCATCGCACCAGACAACCTGGTCCGGCTGGGTCAGTTCGGCGGTGTCACGGACCCAGCGCAACAGCTGCGCGTGGGTGGTAGGTGCGGCTTCTAGTCCTGCGATGGTTGTCGTCATTGGCGTGAAACTCCTTGTCAGTCCTCAGTGACTGGCGAATGCCCGAGCAGACGCCAATGCTCGGCGCCACGGTCCCAGGGGGATGCTCGGACACTAACCTTCGGCAGCGCTTACAAGCCCGTCAGCGAGCTGCGTTACCGATCACAGCGGGCAGAATCTGATCTTTCACGCGCAGGCAAGCCAGATTTCAAGCAAGAAGGCGCACGAACGCCGGCCGGGCATGGCCCAGGTCACACCAGGGGTTATGAGGCCTGGCTCACAGTCGACATGTTGAAGTCGGGCACCCGGACCGTCGGCATCGCGGCCCGGGTGAAGTCATCGCTCCACTCCCGGGGCAGCGTCAACTCGGTGGCGCCCACCTCGGTGATCCGGCCGAGCAGGTCGATCGGTGACTCGTTGAACCTGAAGTTGTTGACCACCCCGCTGACCTTGCCGTTCTCGATCAGGTAGACGCCGTCACGGGTCAGGCCGGTGAGCAGCATGGTCTGCGGATCCACTTCGCGGATATACCAGAGGCAGGTGACCAGCAGGCCCCGCTCGGTGGCCGCGATCATCTCCTCCAGCGACGGTGCTGCCGGATCCTCGCTGGACCGGTCCAGCTCCAGGATCAGGTTGTCGATCAACGGCACGTACGCGGTGCCGGTGCGCTCGGCCCAGTTCCGGTTGCGGTAGAGATTGGCCAACCTTCCACGGTTGATCCAGTCGATCGCCGGGATCGGCGCGCCGTTGTCGAACACCGATTCCAGGCCGCTGTAAGTGACCACCTGGAAGGGTGGGCAGGCAATCGCTGCCATCGCCGGGTCCGACCGCAGGGTGAGCGGCAGTTCGCTGACCGCGTCGCCGATCCGGGTCGCGCCGTTGCGACCGGTGAACACGCTGCGGCCCTCCTCCGCATCGCGGGCCGAGGCCCCGAGGTAGGCGAACAGCATCAGGTCAGCCACCGCGCTGGGCTGCAGCAACGTCTCGTACCGGCCGGCCGGCACCTCGATCCGGTTGCGCGACCACTCCAGCCGGCGGGCCAGGTCCGCGGTCAAGGCCTCCACATCGACGTCGGTGAAGTCCCGGCTCTGGCAGCCGACCCAGGCCGAGCGGGCCAGGTCGGCGGACTTGCCGTTGATCTCCAGCCGTCCGGTCGGCTGATCGAACCGGCGGCGCAAACCGGTGGACGAGGCCAGATAGATCGAGCTCAGCACGTGCTCGGCGAACCCGTAGAGCAACCGCTCCTCGGCCGCCGCGGCGGTGAATGCCTTGCCGAGCGCGGGCGCGAACTCGGCGAAGACCTCGATGCTGGTGCTGACCGGCGGCTCGTCCCAACCGCGGTCCGGCTGGCCCGGCTGGACCAGCGGCGCAGCATCGTCGGCCGGCCCGGCCACCCGGGCGGCTGCCTCACTTGCCCGGACCAGCGCGGACAGTTCCCCGGCCAGGTCGGCCCCGGTGACCGGCCCGGACACCACACCGGCGCTGGTGCCCTCGGGACCGTCCAGCAACGAGATGACGCAGAGCTTGCGGGAGTGCATCTGCCCGTTGGTGGTCAGGCTGTTGGCCGCCCAGCGCAGGTTCGCCTCGGTCCGCTCCTCACCGATCACCACGCAGCCGTCGGCGCTGGACAGCGCCAGCGCCTGCTCGATCCAGTCCTGAATCCGCTCGCTCACCGCGTTCACCGGCCACCCTCGCTCACCGTGTTCAGCACGTTGACGCCGCCGAACAGCGCCGATGGACAGCCGTGCGATACCGCTGCCACCTGGCCGGGTTGGCCCTTGCCACAGTTGAAGGCACCTTCCAGGACGTAGGTCTGCGGGCCGCCGAGGGCCTGCAGCGAGCCCCAGAAGTCGGTGGTCGTTGCCTGGTAGGCGACATCTCGCAGTTGTCCGGCCAGCCGGCCGCCGGTGATCCGGCAGAACCGCTGGCCGGTGAACTGGAAGTTGTAGCGCTGCATGTCGATCGACCAGGAGTTGTCGCCGACCACGTAGATGCCGTTGTCGACCCCGCTGATCAGGTCCGCGGTGGAACCGCCGTCCGGGTCGGGCTTCAGCGACACATTCGCCATTCGCTGCAACGGGATATGGCCTGCCGAGTCGGCCAGCGCGCAGCCGTTGGACCGGCCCAGTCCCTTGGCGGCAGCCATCTGCCGGTTGAGCTGGTAGCCGACCAGCACCCCGTCGGTGATCAGGTCGAACTGCGAGCTCGCCACGCCCTCGTCGTCGTAGCCGATGCTGGCCAGGCCGTGCTCGACCGTCCGGTCGCCGGTGACCTGCATGATCGGGCTGCCGTAGCGCAAGCTGCCCAGCTGGTCGAAGGTGGCGAACGAGGTGCCGGCGTAGGCGGCTTCGTAGCCGAGCGCGCGATCCAACTCGGTGGCATGCCCGATCGATTCGTGAATGGTCAGCCACAGGTTGGATGGATCGATCACCAGGTCGTAGCTGCCGGCCGGTACCGACGGCGCCTTAACGTGCTCGGCCAGCAACTCGGGCAGCTCGGCGAGCTCGGCATCGAAGTCCCATCCGGTGCCGGTCAGGTATTCCCAGCCCCGGCCGGCCGGCGGCGCCAGCGTCCGCATCGAGGAGAACGAGCCGCCGGCCAGGTCCACCTGCACCGCGGTGAATTCCGGATGCACCCGGACCCGCTGCTGGATAGTGCTGGTGCCGGCGCTGTCGGCGTAGTACTTGTTCTCCTGCA
>JBDSAN010000533.1:0-6125 GCA_039922115.1 Jatrophihabitantaceae bacterium | reverse complement strand
CTGTTCCGGTGGCGGTCAAACGACGCCGCCCGGTGGCTGTCCGGCAGCCTGGAGTGCGGCCACTGCTTACAGCGGTGGCGCGGTGGTCGCCTACAACAGCCACAAGTGGACGGCCAAGTGGTGGACTCAGGGCGATATCCCGGGCAGCAACGCCCAGGGCGTCTGGACGGATAGCGGATCATGCTGAGCGCCCGCGCCCGTTGGGGATCACACCGCGCGGTGCTGGCCGCGGCTCTGCTCGCGGCTGCCGCGGTTGCCCTGGCAAGCGTGCTGGTAACCGCGCAACCATCCTATTCGCAAAGCCTGAACTCCGCCGGTGCCAGTACCTCGACCGGTGGTTTGCGGGTGGCCTACTTTGACCAGTGGAGCATCTACCAGAACGCCTATTACCTCAAGAACGTCGATGCGGTGGCCAACAACCTGGACTACCTGCTCTATGACTTCGAGAACATCGACCCGACCAACCTGAGCTGTTTCGAGGCGACCAAGGCCACCGATCCCGATCCGGCTGGCGAGAACGATCCGAATGCCGGCGACGGGGCCGGCGATCAGTTCGCCGACTACCAGAAGTCCTTCGACTCCAGCATCAGCGTGAACGGTAGCTCCGACGCCTACGGCATGCCGATCGTCGGCAACTTCCACCAGTTGCAGGAGTTGAAGGCCCGGCACCCGAACCTGAAGGTGCTGCTGTCGCTCGGCGGTTGGACCTACTCGAAGTACTTCTCCGATGCGGCGGCCAGCGATGCGTCCCGTAAGAAGCTGGTCTCGTCCTGCATCGACATGTTCATCAAGGGCAATATCCCGGCCGCTGGCGGTTATGGCGGCCCGGGTAGCGCGGCGAACATCTTCGACGGCTTCGATATCGACTGGGAGTACCCGGCATCGACGGCCGGCCATCTGGGCAATCACACCAGCCCGAATGACACCGCCAACTACACCGCGCTGCTGGCCGAGTTCCGCACCGAACTGGATGCTCTCGGCGGCAAGCACTACGCGCTGTCGGCGGCGCTGCCCGGCGGGCAGGACAAGGTGGCCAAGATCCAGACCGACAAGATCGGGCAGTACCTGGATTTCGGCGATGCGATGACCTATGACATGCACGGCGCCTGGGACGCGACCGGGCCAACCAACCTGCAGGACCCGCTGTACCCGTCGCCGTCGGACCCGTCCTCGGTGATCCCGCCAGGGTCGGAGAAGTACGACACCAACTCGATCATCAACGGCTACCTGCACGGTGATGTCGCCTATGGCATACCGGGCGGTTTCCCGGCGAACAAGCTGAATCTCGGAATCCCGTTCTATTACCGGGGTTGGACGGGAGTGCCAGCCGGTTCGAACCATGGCCTGTACCAGAGCGCGACCGGCCCGTCGGCCGGCCACACGCTCAGCGGCAACGTGCCGGGGATCGCGATGTATAAGGAACTGTCCGGGGTGGTCGACAACCCGGCCGACACCTTCTACGACCCGACCACCCAGTCGGCCTGGTTCTACGACGGGACGAATTTCTACACCGGCTCGTCGGCTGCCTCGATCAAGGCGCGCACCGACTATGTGCATTGCAACGGCCTGGCGGGCGCGATGATGTTCTCCCTCTATGACCTCGATCCGGCCGCGACCCTGCTCAACGATGTGGTCAACGGCCTGGCCGCGGCCACACCGGGCTGTGGCACGCCGCCGCCGACCACCACACCGCCGACCCAGACACCGACCCCCACTCCGACGCCAACCGGTGGCTGTTCGGCGGCGGCTTGGAACGCGGCTACTGCCTACAACGGTGGCGCGGTGGTGTCCTACAACGGTCATAGCTGGACGGCCAAGTGGTGGACCCAGGGCGATATCCCGGGCAACAATTCGCAGGGTGTTTGGACCGATGGGGGAGCGTGTGCCAGCGGCGGTAGCACTAGCCCGCCGGGTGGCTGCCCGGCAGCCTGGAACGCCACTACCGCTTACACCGGCGGCACCGTGGTCGGCTACAACGGCCATCGCTGGACGGCCAAATGGTGGACCCAGGGTGATATTCCAGGTAACAATTCCCAGGCTGTCTGGACCGATAACGGCAGCTGCTGAGCCATCCGCCGGTCCGCGTCCGGTGCTTGGCGCCGGGCGCGGACCTGCTTGCCTGCCAGGCCGAATCGGGCTCAGCCGATCTGCAGCCGGACACATTGCCAGCGACCGTCCAGCCCTTCCAGGCGCAGCGCCACCGCGCGGAATCGGCTGCCCACCCGAACGATCGCGGCGATCTCGGCTACCCCGTCAGCCGGCTCGGCGATATGCAGCGAGTGCAGGCTGGCCGGCCGGGCCGCGGTGCCCAGCCGGCTGATCCGGCCGGCGTCGCGGGCTAGGCCGGCCTGCACGGTCGGGCTGGTGTGCTGGCGTAGCTGGCTGGCCGAGCGCCGGCCGGTGGCGGTCTCGATCACCGCGATCAGCAGCCTGCGGGCGTGGGCCGGCAGCGCGGGTAGCTCGGTTCGTCCGGTCGGTTGCGCGGCGAACGGGTCGGACTCCATGATCAGCCGCAGCGGCGAGGGCGCGTTCGGATCGAGCGCGCGAAATGGCAGTGGTTGGTCGAGCGGCCCGACCAGGCTCAGGTGACGGGGCGCCAGCTCGTCCTCGAACGGTGGCTCGCGGTGCGGGGCGGGCCTGATCGAACTCGGCGGGCTGAGCAGCGCCGCGGTGCCGGTCATCGGCGATCACCGGCGGCCTGGTCAGGTTGGATGAGCTTGCTGCCGGCCCGGATCAGGCCTGGGTCTCGCCCGATCACGCCACGATTGGCCCGGTACCAGTAAGGCCATTGGACCGCGATCTGCTCGTCAGTCGCGGTCGGCCCGAGCTGTTCGGCGGCGATGGTCCACAACGAATCACCCGGCTGGACCAGGACGCTGCCGGCTGCCGGCGACGCGGCAGCTGGTGGTTTGAGCTGAGCGGGTGGCGGCTGTTCGGCCGGTCGTGGCTCCGGGGCCGCGGGCCAGCTGGCCTGGGTCGGCGCTGGATCGGTCGGCCATTGCGGCTCGACCGGTGGCTCAGCTAGCTGGGCTGGTTGTGCAGGCTTGGCCGGGACGGTCGCTTGATCGATTGGCCAGGCCGGCGAAACGGCGGTGGCTGGCTGGTGGGCGGCTGAGGCGGGTTCGGCCAGCGCCGCCAGCGGGCTGAACAGCAGGGACGCGCCGGTCGATGCCGCGATGAGCCGGCGGACGGCCACCGGGGCGGTGCGACGGGCCAGGGTGGCGAAGCAGCGGCCCGCTGCTCCCGGCAGCACGCTCAGGCAGCTGGCCAGCAGGCCGATGCTGAGCCAGAGCGCGACAAGCCAGAGCAGCGCGCCGGCGAGCTGGGCGGTGGCCGCGTCAGTCCCGACCCGATCCAGCCACCGATGGGGCGCGCGCAGATCGCCGAGCAGTGCGGTGCCGTCCGGCGCGAACCCGACGACCGTGCTGGCGGTGGCGAGGTAGAGCAGTCCGACGGACAGCTGTGACAGGCGTGCAGTCATGGAGGCAAACCTTTCATTTGCTTGTGTTTGCATTTAAGTGACTGCGTTAGCTGACGTCAAGCTGCTCTTGCTTCGTTGTGGATAACCCGGTTCGGCCGTGAAGCGGCCGGTTCGGGTCGGTGAGATGCCTAGTTTGTTAGCGAATTGCCTGCCTCGATTGCGGCTAGTGTTGCTGATTGGGCGGAATCCGTCCTTGATCAACCAACGCGGTTGAAAGCTCAGCTGCGCCAATGCGCGGGCAGTCGCCAGCCGGGGTGGGTAGCCCGAGGTCGTTGGTGGCTGGCGCGAGTCCGGGGAAGGATCGCTTGTGGTGCAACTGCCAGCTGACGAGATGGAGCCGGTAATCAACCGGCTCCGCCGTGCTCAGGGTCAGATCGGCGGCGTGCTGAGGATGCTCGAGGACGGCCGGGACTGCGAGGATGTGGTCACCCAGCTGGCAGCCGTGAGCCGGGCGCTGGACCGGGCCGGCTTCGCGATCATCGCCTCCGGCCTGAAGCAGTGTCTCGCTGCGCCGGACGGGCCGGCAGCGCTGGATAGCAAGAAGATGGAGAAGCTCTTTATGTCGCTGGCTTGAGCAAGAAAGCCAGCTCTGTCGTCCAGTTCGATGGGTCGGGCTCGAGGCGCGGGTCGGTGTGATAGATCTCCAGCCGGCCAGCCCAGCGCTCGCCGGTCGGGGTGTCGGCTACCTCGAAGCGCAACTGCTGCTCGCTGGTCCAGTCGAGCAGCCGGCCGGTCGCGGCCGGCAGGCCTTCGAAGTGCCCGAGGTGGACGGTGCTGGCATAGCGACCGGCCGGAACCGTGCCGCTGATGACCGCGTCCGAGCTGGCGGTATCGACCGCGCCGGTGACCGGGACGGCTGCCTCGATTTCGAGAATGCCGTCGCCGTCGAACAGGTTGTACTTGAGCATTGGCGGCCCGGCCGGCTCGATCTGATGCTGCGCGAGCCAGTCCAGCAGCTCGGGGAACCGATCGGCGATGATCGGGATCGTGTCCATGGTGACCCGGCCGCGGATGCCGACGTAGTGCTGCTCGGCTCGCTCGGTGACCTGCGGCTGGGCTGGGCTCGTCATGCTGCTCCTCGGTCGGGCTGCGGTCGGGGGGTTCGCGCGCTTGCCGGCGCGGCCACGGGCAACCAGCGGCTGGACGTCTGCGACTCGTTGTTAGCGGTTGCCGTCAGCGGTTGCCGTCAGCCGTTGCCGCGAATATGCCTACCATACCGAACAGAACTTCGACGAAGGGTGCAGCCAACGATGCGATGGGATGGCCTGTTCGCCGATCTGGAAGGCCAGGCGGAGGCGCTGTCGATCGCTGAACGTAGCGCCGAGATCGAGGATCGGACCAGATATGAGACCGGACAGCTTGCGCTCATTGACCGGCTCCGGCCCTCGATCGGTCAGCCGCTGCGGCTGCGCTGCCTCGGTGCGGTGTCGGTCAGCGGGGTGCTGCGCCGAGCGCATCCGGATTGGCTGTTGATCGAGGAATCGGCCGGCCGTGAAGCGCTGCTGATTGCCGCCGCGCTCTGTTCGATCGCCGGGCTCGGCAGGCAGGCCAGCCCGGTTGGTAGCGCCTCGATCGTGCAGTCCCGGCTCGGCCTGCGCCATGCGCTGCGACTGGTCGCGCGGGACCGGTCCAGCGTCCGGATGCACCTGCGCGATGCGAGCGTGCTCGATGGGACGCTGGATCGGGTGGGTGCCGACCACGTCGACCTTGCTGTGCACGCGGCTGGCGAGTGGCGGCGCCACGATGCGGTGACTGAGGTGTTGAGCGTGCCCTTCTCGGCGATCGTGGCGTTGCGCCGGGACGGTTAGCGATCCGGCTACTGTGTGCGGTTGTCGATGAACGGGTGCTCGGTCACGAACTGGCGGGTCTGGTCATACATCCGTGCGATGTAGGCCTCTAGTTGCTCGCGCTCAACCCGCCACTGACCGCGGCCACCGATCTTGATGGCTGGCAATTCCCCGGAGCGAACCAGGGCGTAGGTCTGC
This sequence comes from Jatrophihabitantaceae bacterium, assembly GCA_039922115.1. Lineage (GTDB taxonomy): Bacteria > Actinomycetota > Actinomycetes > Mycobacteriales > Jatrophihabitantaceae > Jatrophihabitans_A. The sequence continues at coordinate 659 of JBDSAN010000533.1, read as the reverse complement.
GAGTCGGAGATGTTGAGCACCTCTGCCACATCGCTGAGGGTGAGGAACCTACTGCCGGTCATCGGTACTCCTGCCATTGCGGGCGGTTCGCAGACGTAGCCCGACGATATCGAAAGCTGGCAGGCTTGCTTGCTGACCTGGCCGGGAGGCGTTGCGCCAGGCTCGCGTGTCCACCGGCTCGCGCGTGCCCATCAGTCTGGCAGCCGGTCCTGCCTGCCAGTCGGGTTATCCACAGGTTGTCGGATTCTGGCACCTGACCGAAGCTGCTTATAGCAAAATCTGCACTATGACCGATACGTCTAGCCGCTTTGATGTCGAGCCGTCCCCGCCCGCCAGGCGGCGGCTGACGCCCAGTTGGGTTGATCCGCGACTGATCGCCGGCCTCGCGCTGGTGCTCGTGTCGGTGCTGCTCGGTGCCAGCGTGCTGTCCGCAGCCGATCACCGCCAGTCCAGGTGGGCGCTGAACCGGGATCTGGCGGCCGGCACCGTCCTGACCGGCGGGGACGTCCACCCGGTCCGGGTACAGCTCGGTGCGGCCGACTCGCGCTACCTGCCTGCCTCCCAGGCGGTGATCGGCCAGACGTTGCAGGCCAGCGGCAAGTCCGGCGAGCTGCTATCCCGCGCGCAGCTGGGCAACCCACTGCCCGGCGTTGGCGTGA
>JBDSAN010000532.1:0-14566 GCA_039922115.1 Jatrophihabitantaceae bacterium | reverse complement strand
TGCCGTCCGGGGCAGGGTGAACTGGACGTACTGGCCGGCGGCCAGGCTGACCGCCTCGCGGCCGGACGCCTCGGCAGGCAGCGTGTAGGCGGCCCGGCCCGGGCCGATCACGGTGCCGTTGGTGATGGCGTTCTCAGCCTCCTGCTCGACAAAGTTCACGCTCGCGCCCCGGCCGCTGACCAGGGCTGGGTCCAGCGCGGCCCGGCTGATCGGGGTCGGCGGGGTGGCCGCGATAGCTGCGCTACCCGCGCCGAGCAACCCGCCGGCCAGCAGGGCCGCGACCGTGCCGGCGCCGAGCAGCCTTCGAACCGAGCCGCCGATGATGGACGATGACATCGAAGCCTCATTTCTCCTTGAGATGATGGGCGCTGCTCGGGGATCCGAACAGCCAATCCGGACTAGCCCTTCAGAGCACCGCCGAGCCCGGTACCCCGCAGGAACATTCGCTGCACCAGCATGAACAGCACGATCGGCACCGCGGTCGAGATGAGCAGCCCGGCCAGCAACACCCCGAGGTCGACGCTGCCGGCCAGCACCGGCAGCCGGACCGACAGCGGTTGCTTGGCCGGGTCGGGCAGTACCAGCAGCGGCCACAGGAAATCCTTCCAGGCCGCGATGAACGAGAACACCGACACCACCCCGAGGATCGGTCGCGACATCGGCAGCACGATCGAGAAGAACAGCCGGAACGGCCCCGCCCCGTCCACGCTTGCCGCGTCGAAGATCTCGCGTGGCAGCCCGTCGAAGAACCGCTTGACCAGCACCAGGTTGAACGCATTGGCACCGGCTGGCAGCCAGACCGCCCAGAACGAATTGATCAACGAATGGTGCACCAACGGCGGGTCGAGCACGGTCAGGTAAAGCGGCACCAGCAACACCACCGCCGGCACCAGCAGGGTGCCGAGCACCAGCGCATTGATCACCGGTGCGTAGCGCGGCTTCAGCACCGACAGCAGGTAGCCGCCGGTCGCGGCCACCAGCAGTTGCACCAGCCAGGACCCGGTAGCGATCACGGCGGTGTTGGTCATCGACCTGCCCAGGTCCATCGTGTTCCAGGCGGTGGACAGGTTCGACCAGGCGATCCCGTGTGGCCACAACGACATCGGGGTGCGCAGGGTGTCCTGGGTCGGGGTCACGCCGGCCTTGACCAGCCAGAGCAGCGGGCCGAGGCCGAACACCACCAGGACGGTAAGCAGCAGGCCGTTGACCAGCCGGTGCAGCCAGCGCACCCGCAGGTCGCGCCGGTCGGCTGCCGAGACGATCAACCCGCCGCTGCCGGTCACTGGGTGCTCCAGGATCGGGTCAACCGCAGGTAGCCGGCCGACAGGATCGCCAGCACGATTGCCAGCAGCACGCTCAGCGCGGTCGCCGCCCCGTAGTCGCCACCCAGGCTTTGGCCGAAGGCGTAGTTGTAGATCAGCAGCAGCACCGTCAACGTCGAGTTGGACGGCCCGCCATCGGTGAACAGGTACGGTTCCAGAAACACCTGCGAGGTGCCGATCAGCTGCAGGATCAAGGTGATCAGCAGGATCCCGCGCAGCTGGGGCAGCGTCACATGCCAGACCTTCTGCCAGATCGAGGCCCCGTCCACCGCCGCCGCGTCGTACAGGTCGGGCGAGACCGAGACCAGCGCGGCCAGGTAGATGATCACCGTGCTGCCGGCGGCGGCCCAGGTCGCTTCGAGCACCAGCGCCGGCATCGCGCTGGTCTGGTTCTGCAGCCACGGGTACGGGCCGAGGCCGACCCAGCCGAGGATGGTGTTGAACACGCCGGTCGGGCTGGCATCGTAGAAGAACTTCCACAGCAGCACCGCGACCACCGGCGGCACCACCACCGGCAGGTAGGCCAGTGCGGAGTACAGGCCCTTGAACCGCCGCAGCTCGCTGATCAGCACCGCCATCACCAGCGGGATCGGGTAGCCGAATACCAGCGCAAGGGCAGCAAAATACAGGGTGTTCTTCACTGCGGTGGCCAGCAGTGGGTCGGTCAGCACGTTGCGGAAGTTCTGCAGGCCGACGAACTGGGCAGCGCTCACCAGGTTGGTCTGCTGCACGCTCATCACCAGCGCGCGGACGATCGGGTACCAGGAGAACACCCCGAACAGCACCAGGGTGGGTAGCACGAACAGCAGGGCGCTCAGGCCACCGCCGCGACGGCGGCGCGAGTGCCGCCGTCGCGCGCGCTGACCGGCCGTGATCGGTGCCGGCCGCCGGCCGCGGGCCGAGGTTGATCGGTCGGTCCGCGGCCGGGCGAGCAGTTGGGTCATCCCCGGTCGATGATGGTCTGGACGTCGCTGTTGGCCTTGTTCAACAGCTTGTCGATATCAGCGTTCTTGTTGGTCAGCACTGCCTGCACCACCGGGTCCAGCACCCCGTACAGCTTCTGGGTCTGCACCGCCGGCTCGGCGATCAGGTTTTGCGAGAACACCCCGCTGGTGAACGAGCTCATCTGGTTGAGCGGGACGTTGACGTACTGCTTGATCCACTCGGTGGACTTGTCCAGGGTGGCCTTGTCGAAGATCGGCAGCGCTGGCGTGCCGACCGGCTGCTTGCCTTGGGCCAGCGTCTTGGCATCGAGCACCGCGGCGGCCTGGTCGGTCAGCTTGCGCATGTAGTAGAAGTCGACCCACTTGACCGCGGCCGCCTGCTGAGCGGGGCTGGCCTTGGCGCTGACCACCGCCAGCGAGCCACCACCGAGGATGCCCGCATCGGCCGAGGAGGTGTCCAGCGGCAGTGCGGCCAGGCCGTAGTCGGCGGGATTGATCTTGTTCTGCTGCACCAGGCTGGTGTAGACGTCCGAGCCGCCCATGTACATGCCGATCTTGCCGGCCGCGAAGGCCTGGTTGATGCCGCCCCAGTCGTAAAGGAAGTTGCTGCCCATGGCGTTGTCCACCCAGCGCATGTCATGCAGCTTCTGCAGCGCCTGCCGGGTCTGCGGGTTGTTCACGGTGGCGGTGGTCTTGCTGCCGTCGGTCTGCTCCAGCCGTCCGCCCAGGGCATAGCTGAGCGTGGTCAGCATCCAGCCGCCGGTGGCGCTCTCGGTCATCTGGGCAAAGCCGGCCTGGCCGGTCTTGGCCGCGATCTGCTTGGCGTCCGCGCGCACCTCGTCCCAGCTGGCCGGCGGCTTGTCCGGGTCCAGCCCGGCCTTGCTGAACAGGGCGCGGTTGTATTGCAAACCGATCCCATAGGCCGCCCACGGAATCCCGTAGACATCGCCGTTGGCTGCCTGCCCGGCGGCCAGCACCTTCGGGTTGAAGCTTGCCGCATAAGGCAATGCGTGGACGTAGCTGTTCAGGTCAGCGACCTGGCCACGGTCGATCAGGCTCTTGCCGTCGGTGAACGGCACGGTGAACTCGGTCGGTAGCGTGCCACCGGCGAGCTGGGCGGCGAAGGTGTCGGCCTTCCACTCGTATTCCTTCGGAGTCACCTCGATGTTCGGGTTCTCCTGCTCGAACTGCTTGACCTGGGCGTTGAAGGTGTCCACCGAGGCCTTGTCGCTGCCGGGTTTGAGGGACACCACCGAGATCTTTACCTTGGCTGGGCCGGCATTGTCCGAAGCTGACTTCTTGCTCGAGCCGCACCCGGCCAGCAGGCCGAGCACGACGGCGAGGCAAGCGGTCGTGACGGCCGCGCTGCGATGGGTACTCATCTGCGAGTTTCTCTCTTTCTGATTGACGGATTGCATTGATTTCCAGGCACGGCTGCCGGTTCGGCAGGTCCGGCTGGACGGATCGCAAGCGCTGGTCCGGCCAGCGCCTAACCTCCGTTTCCGGCGTCGGGGACGCTCGATCCTGAGCCGAGCCGCAACCAGGCCGCGGCATCCATCGGTAGCTGGCCGGTCGGGGTCAGGGCAGCGCTGGTCAGCAGGACGGCCCGATGCGCCGGTAGTTCGATCGGACGGTCGGACAGGTTGACCAGGCAGCCGAAGGACTGGCCCCGGCCGAAGCTGAGCACGCCAGGGCCGGCCTCGATCCAGCGCAGCGTGGTGTCACGCAGGTCCGGCTCGTTACGGCGAATCCGCAATGCTTGCCGGTACATACTCAGCATCGAAGCCGGTTCGTCGAGCTGGGCCTGCACGGTGAGCCGGGCCCAGCTACTCGGTTGGGCCAGCCAGCTCGGCGCTGCCTGCTCCCCGGTGCTGAAGCCGTACGGTGGCGTGGCGCCCGACCACGGCAGCGGCACCCGGCAGCCGTCCCGGCCCGGGTCCTGGCCACCGGAACGGAAGTACATCGGATCGGTCAGCTGATCGGTCGGGATGTCCTCGACCTCTGGCAGGCCCAGCTCATCGCCCTGGTAGATGTAGAGCGAGCCGGGCAACGCGGCGGCCAGCAACGCCGCGGCGCGCGCCCGCCGGTGGCCGAGCACCAGGTCGGTCTCGACGCAATGCCGTTTGGCAGCAAAGGAAAACGACGTGTCGGCCCGGCCGTAGCGGGTGACCACCCGGGTCACGTCATGGTTGGACAGCACCCAGGTCGCCGGTGCGCCGACCCGGGCGTGCGCGGCCAGCGTCGCCTCGATCGAGTGCCGCAGCCGGCGCTCGTCCCAGGGGCAGACCAAGAAGTCGAAGTTGAACGCGGTGTGCAGCTCGTCCGGACGCAGGTAAAGGGCGAACCGGTCGGCGTCCGGCAGCCAGAGCTCGCCGATGAGCACCCGCTGATCGGGGTAGGACTCAGCAATCGCCCGCCAGGATCGGTAGATCTCGTGCAGCTCGTCGCGATCCTCGTACGGGTGCTGGCCGGGTACGGGATCGGCCGGCACCTCGGACAGCCCCGGGTCTTTGACCAGCAGCGCGGCCGAATCGATCCGGACGCCGGCTGCGCCCCGGTCGAACCAGAACCGCAGGATGGCCTCGTGTTCGGCCCGGACGTCGGGATGGTTCCAGTTCAGGTCAGGCTGCTGCGGCGCGAACAGGTGCAGGTACCACTCGCCGGGCGTCCCGTCTGGATTCTTGGTTCGGGTCCAGGTGCCGCCGCCGAACGGCGAGGTCCACTCGTTCGGCGCCTCGTTCTGGGCATGCCCGCGACCGGGACGGAACCAGAACCGGTCGCGCGCGGCTGAGTGCTGGCCATCAGCAAGCGCCTGTTGGAACCACGGATGCTGATCGGAGACGTGATTGGGGACGATGTCGATGATGGTGCGGATGCCGAGCTCGGCGGCCTCGGCGATCAGCGCCTCGGCCTCGGCCAGGTTGCCGAAGGACGGGTCGATCTGGCGGTAGTCGGCGACGTCATAGCCGCCGTCTGCCATCGGCGAGCGGTACCACGGGTTGAACCAGATCGCGTCCACGCCGAGGTCAGCGAGGTATTGCAGCCGGGACCGCACCCCGGCCAGGTCACCGGTGCCGTCGTTGTCGCCGTCGGCGAAGCTGCGCAGGTAGATCTGGTAGATCACCGCGTCACGCCACCAGCTGCGGCAGGCAGGCTCAGCCGCGCCGGCCTCGGCCATCACGACCTCAGCCGGTGCGGCCTCGGCTGGTGCGAACTCGTTCGGGTGGGCCACCGATCTCGCTCCCGTCGTTGGGTACGCCGGGGCGCCGTCCACGGACGGCCGCCCCGCACCTTGCGAACGAGACCTTAAGGATTTCGACAAAGTTACGCAAGAGATCGACAGGAAATCTAAATTTCATAGCAAGATCGCGGACGGGGAGGCAATGGCTAACGCGGCGAGGAGCAGTGGTCAATCAGCGCCGTGGGCATGGCGCGGCCGACGGGCAACCAGGCCGAGCGGGCAGGCCTTAGCGAGCGTGCGCCGGAGCCGGAGCCGAGGAGGCCCGCACCACGAGTTCCGGCTCGTAGAACAGCTCGGTCGGCGCGAAGGTTCCGCCATTGATCTGGCCGACCAGCAGGTCGACCGCGGCCCGGGCCATCGGCTCGATCGGCTGGCGGACGGTGGTCAGCGGCGGGTCGGTGCACATCATCAGCGCTGAGTCGTCGTAACCGATGACCGACACGTCGTGCGGCACCGACAGGCCGGCCCGGCGGACCGCCCGGACAGCGCCGAGCGCGATCGGATCGCTGGCACAGATCAGCGCGGTCATGCCCCGTTCGATCAGCACCGCCGCTGCCGCCTGGCCGCCCTCGACCGAGAACAGCGAGTGCACCACACGGTCATCGCCCAGTACGAAGCCGTCCTTGCCGACCATCGCCTTGGCCGCGGCGAACCGCCGCCGCGAGGGCATGTGATCGGGCACCCCGAGGATCAGGCCGATCTTGCTATGGCCGAGGTGGCGCAGGTGGGCGATGGACTGCTCGACCGCAACCGCGTCGTCGCAGGACACCCGGGGAAAGGCCAGGCCGTCGACGGCAGCGTTGACCAGCACGGTGGGCAGCTTGCGCTCCGACAGCTGGGCATAGTGGCCGTGCGGGGAATCCTGCAGCGCGTACAGCCCACCGATGAACAGCATTCCGGAGGCCTGGCGCTGCAGCATCAACTCGACGTAGTCGGCTTCTTGCACGCCACCGACGGTCTGGGTGCACAGCACCGGCGTGAACCCCTGCTGAACCAGCGCACCGCCGGCCACCTCGGCGAACGCCGGAAAGATCGGGTTCTGCAACTCGGGCACGACCAGTCCGACCAGCCGGGACCGTTCACCGCGCAGCTGGGTGGGCCGCTCGTAGCCGAGCACGTCCAGCGCGGTCAACACCGCTTGCCGGGTCGGCTCGGACACGCCCTGCTTGCCGTTGAGAACCCGACTGACGGTTGCGGTGCTGACACCAACTTTGGCGGCCACTTCAGCCAGGCGACGAGTCATGGGCTCAGCATACGACGCTTTTTGCAGCCGTTGCCGAAAAATTGACAGGTTCTTGCGCAAGCCTTCCAACTGCTTGCTCCTAGCCATTCCGTGCGGTCGAACCGGGCGAACGTAGCGATTGACCCGGCTAGCGCTCAGCTGTAACCTTCGAAAACTTCCCTGCAACAAACGCGCCATTTCTTGAATTTTTTTAACAGCTACCTGGCTCCGTCCCGCAACCGCTCCCCCTCCCCCCGAAAGGACCGGTCATGGCTATGAAACAGCTGGTTTCGCACCTGCTCGCCGGCGCGCTGGTGATCGCTGGCCTCGCGGTCGTACAGTCCGCCGCGCCAGCGACGGCAGCCGGTACGAACTTGGCGCTCGGCAAGACCGCCACCGCAAGCAGCTTCACCGACGTCTACCCCGCGGCCAACGTCAACGACGGCAACGACGGCAACGCCAACACCTACTGGGAAAGCGTCAACAACGCGTTTCCGCAATGGGTGCAGCTAGATCTCGGCTCATCGACCAGCGTCAACCAGGTGGTGCTGGCGCTGCCGCCGGCGACCAGCTGGGCCACCCGGACCGAGACGCTGTCGGTGCAGGGCAGTACCGATGGCAGCACCTTCAGCACCGTGGTCGGCTCGGCCGGCTACACCTTCAACCCGGCTACCGGCAACACCGTGACCATCAACTTCACGGCACTATCCACTCGCTTCGTCCGGCTGAACATCACCGGCAACACCGGTTGGCCGGCCGGGCAGCTGTCAGAATTTCAGCTCTACGGCCCGACCGCCGGCGATACCCAACCACCGACCGCGCCCGGCAACCTGGCTTACAGCCAGCCGGGCTCGGGCCAGGTGGCGCTGAGCTGGACCGCCTCGACCGACAACGTCGGCGTCACCGGCTATACCGTGTACCGCAACGGCGCGCTGCTGACCAGCCTGGGCAACGTGCTCAGCTACACCGATACCGCTGCCGGCACCGGGACGGTTTCCTACTACGTGACCGCGCGTGATGCGGCCGGCAACGTCTCGCCGGCCAGCAACACCGTGACCCGGACCGGCTCCGGCGGCGGCAGCAACCTGGCGCTCGGCAAGCCGATCAGTGGTTCGGCCAACACCTACATCTACGCCCCGGCCAACGCCAATGACAACGACACCACCACCTACTTCGAGGGCGCTTCCTACCCGAGCACGCTGACCGTCAAGCTGGGTGCCAACACCGACCTGAGCTCGGTTGTCCTCAAGCTCAACCCGAGCTCGTCCTGGGGACCGCGCAGCCAGACCATCCAGGTGCTCGGACGGGAGCAGAGCGCCACCGGATTCACCGCGCTCACCTCACCGACGGCCTATTCGTTCGACCCAGCAACGGGAAACTCGGTCACGGTCCCGGTATCCGGGCGGGTCGCCGACGTGGAACTCTCGATCACCAGCAACACCGGGGCACCGGGTGGCCAGGTCGCCGAGTTCCAGATCTACGGCAGCGCCGCACCCAACCCGGACCTGACCGTAACCGGCAGCTCATGGACGCCGGCAGCACCGGTGGAGACCGACTCGATCACCGTCTCGGCAACCGTCAAGAACACCGGCGCGCTCGCTGCCCCGGCCAGTTCGGTGAACTTCTACCTGGGCACCACCAAGGTCGGCACCGCAGCCGTTTCGGCTTTGGCCGCTGGGGCATCAGCCACCGTGAGCGCGAACATCGGTGCCCAGAACGCCGGCAGCTACTCGCTCACCGCCAAGGTGGACGAGGCCAACAGCATCATCGAGAGCAACGAGACGAACAACAACTACACCAACCCGACCCAGCTGACGGTTGCGGCGGTGTCCAGCTCGGACCTGCTGCCGGTCTCGATCAGCTGGTCGCCGACCAACCCGGCCGCCGGCAACACGGTCACCTTCAGCGCCGCCATCAAGAACCAGGGCAGCATCGCCTCGGCCTCCGGCGCGCACGGCCTGACGTTGAACCTGATTGACTCCTCCGGTGCCACCGTCAAGACGCTGACCGGTTCCTACACCGGCGCGATCGCGTCCGGCGCCACCACCGCACCGGTCGCGCTCGGCAGCTGGACCGCGGTCAACGGCAACTACACGGTCAAGGTCAGCGTCGCCGTCGATGCGAACGAGCTGGCGGTCAAGCAGGCCAACAACACCGTCAGCCAGTCCTTCTTCGTCGGCCGCGGCGCGCACCTGCCCTATGACATGTACGAGGCCGAGGACGGCACCGTCGGTGGCGGCGCGGCGGTGGTCGGCCCGAACCGGACCATCGGCGACGTGGCCGGTGAAGCATCCGGCCGCAAGGCGGTTACCCTGAATTCCACGGGCTCCTACGTCCAGTGGACCACCAGGTCATCGACCAACACGCTGGTGGTGCGCTACTCGATCCCGGATGGCCCGGACAGCACGCTCGATGTTTGGGTGGACGGCTCCCAGGTCGCGACGCTGAACCTGACCGCGAAGTACTCGTGGGTGTACGGCGATGAGACCAGCCCACAGAACAGCCAGCAGTCCGGCACCCAACGCCACATCTACGACGAGGCGCACGTCATGCTGCCCTCGACGGTTGCCGCCGGACATACCATCAAGCTGCAGAAGGACAGCAGCAACACCACCAGCTACGCGATCGACTTCATCAACACCGAGCAGGTGGCGCCGATCGCCAACCCGGACCCGACCAGGTACGTGGTTCCGGCTGGGTTCAGCCAGCAGAACGTGCAGGATGCGCTGAACGCGGCATCGACCGACACCAGCAAGCTCGGTGTCTACCTGCCGGCCGGCAGCTACTCGACGTCCTACAAGTTCCAGCTCAGCGGGCGCGCGATCAAGGTGATCGGCGCCGGCCCCTGGTACACGGCGTTGTTCACCCCGCAGGACCAGAGCGGCACCGACGCCGGGTTCGGGGTGTCGACCTCGGCCAATGGCTCGTCCTTCGGTGGATTCTCCTTCTGGGGTAACTACATCATCCGCCAGGACGGTCCGGGCAAGGTGTTCGACCTGACCGACGTCTCGAATATCACGATCGACAACATCTGGTCCGAGCACACGGTGTGCTTCGTCTGGGGAACGCATGTGTCGAACCTGACGATCACCAACGACCGGATCCGCGACACCTGGGCCGACGGGGTGAACCTGAACAACGGCAGCCAGAACAACACGGTCAGCAATGATGAATCTCGAACCACCGGCGACGATTCGTTCGCGCTGTTCGCCGCGCAGGATCACAACTCCGCTGACCTGTCCGGCAACACGTTCAGCAACCTCACCTCGTTGCTGACCTGGCGAGCAGCCGGCATTGCGGTCTACGGCGGTGAGAACAACACCTTCACCAACCTCTATGTCGCCGACACCCTGACCTACTCCGGAGTCACGATCAGCTCGCTGGACTTTGGTTACCCGTTCCAGGGCTTCGGTACCCGGGCGACCACGATCTCCAACGCGTCCCTGGTGCGTGACGGTGGCCATTTCTGGGGCGGCCAGTCGTTCCCGGCGATCTGGTGCTTCTCGGCCTCCAAGGCGTTCCAGGGCATCCGGGTATCGAACGTGGATATCGTCGATCCCACCTACACCGGGGTGATGTTCCAGACCAACTACGCCGGCGGGACGGCACAGAACCCGGTGACCGACACTGTGTTCACCAATGTGTCGATCACCGGGGCGCATCACACCGGGGATGCCTACGATGCCAAGTCCGGTTATGCGATCTGGGCAAACCCGTCCGCCGAGGCTGGTCAGGGGCCGGCCGTCGGATCGGCGACGTTCAATCACACCACGTTCAGCAACAATGATGTGAACGTGCAGAACACCACGTCCACCTTCACCGTGACGCTCAACCCGTAAACCCCTCGGGTGCGCCAGCGCCCTTCCGAGCCGGTCGGCTCGGAAGGGCGCTGTGTAGTTGCGGCGCGGGTCGTTGCGGCACGGTCAGCTCACAGGACGACGATCCCGGTCGGTGCGGTGCCGGCCGGCAGCGGTACCGGCGAACTCGGCAGCTCGGTCAGCGTGCCGCCGTCCACCGAGAAGGTGCTCACCACCAGGCCGCGACCACCTGTAACTGAAAGGGTCTTACCGTCCGGCGAGAGCCGGGCGTCAACAGCACCGGCGCCATTGGTGAATGGAAACGTCCCGACCAGCGTCAAGGCACCACCGCGAGCGATCGAGTAGCTGGACAGGTTGCCCGAGCCGGTGTTGATCGAGAAGAGGTACTTGCCGTCATGGCTGATCTCGACCCAGCACGGTGCGGTCTGGCCATTGGCCACTGGCGAGTTACCGATCGAGGACAGCACCCCGCTACGGCTGACCTGGAAGGCCGACACGGTGCCGAGATTGGCACCAGCATGCGCGTTGGACACGTACAGCTGGGACGGGTTGGTGGGCCGGAACTCGGCACCGATCGGTCCCAGGCTCTGCGCCGCGAACGGGGACCCGGCCGCGGCGACGAGCCGCCCGTCGAATCGGACGCGGAAGCTGTCGATCAGCGAGGGATTGTCCCGGGTGCCGACCAGCCGGTCGCCGGTGCTGTTGAACAGCACATCGCCGACACCAGAACCTTCAGGCACCGGCACGGTGGTGTAGGGCAGCGGGATGAGCCTTCCGGCTCCGGTCAGGAGGAACCCGCTGTAGTTGCTGCCGCCATTGCCGACGTTGGCCACGTACACCAGGCCGTAGCGGTTGATCGCGATGCTCACCGGCTGCACCCCGCCGGAGGGTACCGGCTGGCCGACCAGCTTCGGGATTCCATTCTCGCCCACCCGCAGCACTGAGATCTCGTTGCTGCCGGCATCGACAGCCAGCAGGAAGCGATGGTCCGGACTGGCCTGGATCGCGCCCTGCGAGCCGAGGCCGGAGCCGCGACCAGCGCCACCGATCGCGAACGGTGAGCCAGCAATCGGGGTCAGCGAACCGTCCGCATGCCGGTCGAAGGCGGCCACCGTGTTTGCGCCGGCAGCGTTGTCGTTGACGTAGGTGTGGCCCACCACCGGCGAGCTAGCGGCCGTTGCGCCAGCTGCGCTTTGCCCGGCCAGCAGGCTCGCTCCGGCAGCCAGCATCGTTGCACAGGCGGCAAAACAGGCTCGTTTACGCATCTCTTACTCCAAGTTTCAGGATCGGCCCCATTGGTCGACACCGATGAGTCCCGGTGACCGGCCGGCCGTTACCGAATCACCGGCGATGTTCGCGGTTCGTAATCTTGTGCCGGTGGCTCGCGGCTAGGCACCGGCCATAGCCTCAGAGCCGTGGGCAACGCGAGTGCGGAGCAGGACCTGCTGACCCGGCTGCGCGCCGGGGACGAGGATGCCTTCAGCACGCTGGTGGAGCGGTACCACCCGCAGCTGATCAGGCTTGCTCGGGTATTCGTGAACCGTGCCGACCTCGCCGAGGATGTCGCGCAGGAGACCTGGCTGGCACTACTCAATGGAATCGACCGCTTCGAGGGCAGATCGTCCTTGAGGACCTGGCTGTTCCAGGTTTGTGTCAATCGCGCACGCTCGATCGGCCAGCGTGAGCATCGGACGGTGCCGGTCGAACACATCGAGCCGGCGGTGGATGTCGAGCAGTTCAGCCCGTCCGGAGCCTGGACCTCGCCGCCAACACCGTGGCCGGACACCCTGGCCAACCAGCTGGCCGATGCCGGACTGGTGGCGCTGATCCGTCGTGCCATCGACCGATTGCCAGCGTTGCAGCGACTGGTGGTGACGATGCGCGATATCGACGGCCTGACCAGCGCCCAAGTGTGCCAGGTACTGTCGATCACCGAGGCGAACCAACGGGTGTTGCTGCACCGCGGTCGCGCACACATTCGGGGCACGATAACCGGGGTGGTGACCAGGCGATGAGATTTGGCAGACGTCGTGACGCGATCACCTGTCGTCGGGCAGTCGAACTGATAACAGACTACCTGGACGGCTCGCTGCCCAGCCGGCAACGGGCCGAGCTTGAGCAGCACCTGCGCCAGTGCCCACACTGCAGCGAATATCTCGCCCAACTCAGTGCCACCATCGCCGCTACCGGCCAGATCGAGGCCGATGAGCTCAGCCCGCAGGTTAGGCAGACCCTGATCGAGTTGTACCGGCAGAGCAGGCGCTAATACCTACTGCAGCGGCGACCTACTGCAACGGCAGCGAGCGCTTGCGGGTGCCGGTCAACCGCGCCCAGGCATTGGCCACCGCCGGCGCGATCGGCGGCACGCCAGGCTCACCCACCCCGCCCGGTGGTTGGCTGCTGGCCAGGATGGTTACCGCGATGATCGGCATGTCGCGCATCCGGGTCACCTTGTAGTCATCGAAGTTGACCGGTGTGGCCACGCCCCGCTCGAAGGTAGTCCGGCCCCACATCGCCGCGCTCAGCCCGTGCACGATGCCGCCCTGCATTTGAGCTTCGACGATGTCGGGGTTCACTACCTGGCCGCAATCCACCGCACACCACACCCGTTCGACTTTGATCTTGCCGGCGCTGGGCGAACTGACTTCGGCAATCTGGGCCACGATGCTCCCGAAGGACCGGGTCAGCGCGACTCCGCGGGCCCGTCCGGCAGCCGGTGGGCTGGTCCAGTTGGCCGCCTTCGCCACCGCCCGCAGCACCGCCGCGCTGCGCGGGTCGGCGCTCAACATACCCAGCCGGAAGGCGATCGGATCCGCTCCCGCTGCCAACGCGAGCTCATCGATTGCCGACTCGACCGCGAAGCAGTTCAGCGAGTTGCCCACCGAACGCCAGAACCCGACCGGAATCGCGGCCGGATGCCGGACGTACTCGACCAGCCGATTGCTGATTCCGTAAGCCAGTTCGGTCGCTCCATCGGTGGCCTGCGAGTCGTTGGCGCCAGCCGGAATCCAGCCTCGTTGGAACAGGATCGAGGGCGAGACGATGCGATCCCACCAACCGGTAATCGTCTTGCTGGTGCTGAGGCCGGCGCGAATTCGCATCAGGGCCATCGGGCGGTACTGGTCATGGCCGAAATCCTGCTCGCGTGGCCAGGTGAGCTTCACCGGGGTTCCGACGGCCTTGGCTGCCTGCACGGCCTGCACTACGAAGTCGGTCTCGAACTTGCGGCCCAGCCCGCCGCCGAGCAGCGTGGTGTGCACGGTGACCTTGTCCGCGCTGATGCCGCAGACCGCTGCCGCGGCCGCCGCTGCGAATCCGGGCGCCTGGGTGGGTGCCCACAGCTCGCATTGGCCGGCTGACACGCTCGCGGTACAGGACAGCGGTTCCATCGCGGCATGTGGCAGGTAGGGCACCTGATAGGTCACATCGATGGTCCTGGCCGCACCGGTGATCGCGGCCGGAGCGTTGCCGACCGACTCGGCAACCACCGGGGTGGCTGACTTCATCAGCTGGCTGGCCTGCGAGCTGATCGTCTCCGACGTCAGGTTCCCGGCTGCCGCTGGGATGTTCCAGCTCGGCCTCAACTGGCGGGCTGCCTGCATCGCGTCCCAGGTGGTCGCGGCCACCACGACAACGGCATTGCTGAGCGCGACGATTGCGCTGGCGCCGGCTGGCTTCGGCCCTGCTGAGGCAAGGGTGCCGAGCACGGACGGGCAGTGCACGACCGCGGCATGCTGCATGCCAGGCACCCGAACGTCGATGCCGTATACCGCCGCGCCCCGGGTCTTGTCCGGCACGTCCAGGCGCTGAAGCGGCTTGCCGATAAGGCGAAACTCCGAGGCCGGGGTGAGCGCCGGATTGGCCGGCACCGGCAGCGCAGCGGCCAGGCCAGCGAGCTGGCCGTAGCTGGCCGAGTTGGCTGTCCCCCGGACGCTGACAACACCATTGGCCGCGACGCAGTCGGCCAGCGCGACGCCGAACTTGTTCGCCGCCGCCTGCCGGAGCATGTCACGGGCGGC
>JBDSAN010000531.1:0-5769 GCA_039922115.1 Jatrophihabitantaceae bacterium | reverse complement strand
GACCGCTGCTGGCCAACCCCGGCACCGGTGTGGTGGTGACCCGGCCGGCCGCCAGCTCTATCCGGACCACCGCGGTCGGCCCGCGACCGAACAGTTGCCAGCCGGCCGGCACGTCCAGCAGCGGCCGGCCGGCCTGCACGACCGTTGGCGTCGAGGGTGGCGCGGGCACCGGCGAGCTGGCCGGCGCGGCAGTGGTTGGCACCGGCCGGCGCACAGCCGAGCTGGGGTGCCGGCGGGCCTGCTGGACCGACAGCAACGCCACCAGGGCAAGCGCGCCGATGAGGCTGAGCGCCACCTTGAGCAGGCCGGGCAGGCCGGCCGGCCCCGGGCCAGCGACCGGATCGGTGGCGGGCTCGAGCCCGTCGGTCACCGAGAACCGGACCGACTCGCCATCGTCATCAGCTGCCCGGCCCATGACACTCCAACCGCCTGGCACGTGCTCGTCACTGCGTGATGGTCGTGAGTATCCGTCCCGGACCGGTCACAAAACCAGACGCAACTGCCGATGTGGCCATCGGCGGCCTGGGCAAGCCATGATGTAGGCATGGCAGCCAGCTCTCGCAGACCCCTGACCGGCCGCCGGCTGACCGCGATCGTCGCGGTAGCCGGGCTGCTGGTCGCGGGCTGCACCACGGTCAAGGTCGACGCGGGCCCGGCAACGGTCAGCGCACCGGCGGCCAGCAGTACCTCGGCCAGTGCCGGTCACCAGCACGGTGGCCCCAGCACGGTGACGGTGGCCGCGCTGCGGCCGGGCGAGCGCTGGGTCAACCTGCCGATGCCGGGCGGCACCTACCGCCCGCAGGCCGAGGCCGGTGGCACCGATGACTACCGCTGCATCCTGCTGAACCCGAAGGTCAGCGCCGAGACTTACCTGTCCGGCGTGGTGCTCGAACCCGGCAACCCGAACCTGGTCCACCACGCGATCCTGTACCGGGTCGACCCGAGCCAGGTGGCGGCCGCGAAGGCGAAGGATGCCAGCGATCCCAGGCTGGGCTGGTCCTGCTTCGGCGGCCCGGACCTGCCCGGCAACTCCGACGTGCTAGGTGGCCTCAACTCCGCGCCGTGGGTGGCTGCCTGGGCGACCACCGGTGGCGAGCAGCGCTTCGCGGCCGGCACCGGTCAGGACCTCAAGCCGGGCGGCCAGCTGATCCTGCAGATGCATTACAACCTGCTCAATGGCAACGGGGTGGACAGCACCTCGGTGAAGCTGCGGGTCGCGCCGGCCGGCACCCGGCTACAGCCGCTGCAGACGTTGCTGCTGCCGGCCCCGGTCGAGCTACCGTGCCCGGCCGGCGAGACCGGCCCGCTGTGCGATCGCACCGCCTCGGTGTTCGACGTCGTCCGCCGGTTCGGCACCGCCTCCGGCCGGACGGTGGCCGGCCTGCAGCTGCTGTGCGGTGGTTCGCTGGTGCAACCGAAGGCCGGCGCTACCCAGAGCTGCGCGCGTCCGGTGCCAGCCACCATGCAGATCCGCGCCGTCGCCGGCCACATGCACCTGCTCGGCAAGTCGATCCAGATCGACCTGCTGCGCGCCAACGGCACCAGCCAGCGGCTGCTCGATGTCAAGGTGTGGAACTTCGATGACCAGCGGGCCACCGTGCTGCCCGCGCCGGTGACGGTCGGGCCCGGCGACCAGCTGCGGGTGACCTGCACCCACGACGCCGGCCTGCGATCGAAGCTGCCGGCGCTGGCGAAACTGCCGCCGCGCTATGTCGTGTGGGGCGAGGGGTCATCCGACGAGATGTGCCTTGGCTTGGTCAGCTACACCTCCTGAACACCCGCAGTCCGAAATGGAGTTGTAGCCCTAGATAGCACGGATATAACTCCACTGCCGGTACGAACTATGCGGTATCGTCGGCGCTGCTGTCTGCAATGCGCGGTACCCACCGCCGCCTCGCATATGCGCCGCCCGCCTGGCTCGTGACGGATTTTCACGACCGGCCGGCTCGCGACCATCGACGTCGGCGAGGGTGTCATGACAGTCCGGCCGAGGGAGGGACCGCTGCTGATGCCTGCCTCGTCCCGCCGTTCCTTGCGGCCCTATGCGGCGCTGCTGTTCGCGGCTGCCAGCTGGGGGGTCGGTTCGACCGGGGCCAAGTACGCGGTCGATCGGCTCGGCGCGATTACCACGCTCACCATCGGGGTGGGGACGGCCGCCGCGCTGCTGTGGACCGTGCTGCTGGTTCGCCGGCCGGTCCGGGTGGTGCCGCTGCGCCGGTACCTGCTGCTGGCCCTGCTGGAGCCGACCGTCGCCTATGGCGGGCTGGATCTTGGCCTGCGCCGGACGACCGCCTCGGATGCCGCCCTGCTCGACGGCCTGCAATCGGCGATGGTGCTGGTCATCGGCCTGATCGCGCTGAAAGAAGCTGCCAGCCGGCGCAGTGTCACCGGCGTGCTGATCGCAACTTTTGGTGCCGCGCTGGTGGCCGGGGTGAACGTCAGCTTCTCGGCCAGCCTCGGCAATGCCCTGGTGCTATTGGGCACCTTGGGCGCGTCCGCCTCGGTGGTGCTGGTCAGCGTGCTGGCCCGGGACGGCTCGGCGCTGGAGATCACCGCCTACCAGTTCGGCTTCGGCTTCCTGATGTGCCTGCCGCTGCTGGGCTGGCAATGGCTCAGCAACCAGGAGCAGCTGCCGGCCAGCACCGACCTGGGACCGATCCTGGCAGCGGTCGGTGTCGGCCTGGTGTGCTTCGCGATTGCCTACGTCCTCTACAACTACGCCACCGGCGAGGTACCGGTCGGGGTGGCCGGGATGGCGCTCAACGTCATTCCGATTTTCGGGGTGCTGGCAGCCGTCACCCTGCTGGACGAGCGGCTTGGCGCCCTGCAGGTGATCGGCGGGATCCTGATCATCACCGGCATCGCGCTGTTCCCGTTGCAGGCCGAAGGCAGCGAACCGACCGAGCCACCAACCCCGCAATATCAAGCCGCCGCGCTGCCAATGCCCGAACCCGTCGCAGACTAGGAGACAGCCGAACTGATGAGTTCACCCACCGTGCACATCGCTGAAGCCGCCGAGGTCCGAGCCGACTACCCGCAGCAGCCGGTCGTCGACTACGACCGGCACCGGACGATCTTCAGCGCCAACCAGCTCAGCACGCCACGACTGTTGCTCGACCTCGACGTGGTCGCCGCGCAGTACCGGCACCTGCAGCTGCTGGTGCCCGGTGGCGAGATCTACTACGCGGTCAAGGCAAACGCCGAGCCGGCCGTGCTCAGCCTGCTCACCTCGCTCGGCTGCGGCTTCGATGTGGCCAGCCCGGGTGAGATAGCTGCCTGCCTGCGGGCCGGGGCCAGCCCGGACCGGTTGTCCTACGGGCACCCGGTGAAGAAGTCGGCCGACATCAGCCACGCTTTCGGTATCGGCATCAGGCTGTTCGCCTTCGACAGCGCTGCCGAGCTGGACAAGCTCGCGCTGGCCGCGCCGGGCTGCGAGGTGATGTGCCGGGTGACGGTCGGTTCCGCGGGCGCCCAGTGGCCGATCAGCCGCAAGTTCGGGTGCGCCCCACACGAGGCGGTCAGCCTGCTGCGCTATGCCCAATCGCTGGGCCTGCGGCCGGCCGGCATCACCTTTCACGTCGGCTCGCAGCAGCGCGAACCAGCCCGCTGGCACGACGCGATCGGCGTGATGGCCGGCATCATCAGCGCGCTGGCAGCTGAGGGCATCGGCATCGACATCCTGAATGTCGGCGGCGGCCTGCCGGCCCGCTACGACCCGGAACTGCCCAACCTGGCCAGCTATGCCCAGGCGATGCTGACCGGCCTGCAACGCCACGAGCTGGCTCCGTCCCGGCTGATTGTCGAGCCTGGCCGCTACCTGGTCGCCGATGCCGGCCTGATCCGCTCCGAGGTGGTGCTGGCAGTCACTCGCGCCGAGCCGTCCGGGCATCGCTGGATCTATGTGGACGTCGGCCGGTTCAGCGGCTTGGCCGAGACCGAGGGCGAGGCGATCCGGTTCCCGCTGGTGGCGATGCGTGGTGACCGGCCGGCACCCGGGCCGCTGGCCGAGGCGGTGGTGGCCGGGCCGACCTGCGACAGCGCCGACACCCTGTACGAGCTGAACCGGCCGCTGCTGGCCCAGGTCAGCGAGGGCGACTACCTGGACTTCCTGGCGACCGGTGCCTACACCAGCACGTACTCCTCGGTCGGCTTCAACGGCTTCGAGCCGCTGCCGACCAGTTGCTTCGCCGGTTCCAGGCCACAACTGATCGCAGCGGAGGGCCAACCATGACCGCGGTAGCGCCGGACCGGACCGAGGACAGCTGGGCCTACAACGGCAAGCGGTACCTGATGCATCGGTTCCCGGCCGATGTGATGGACGAGCTGAAGGCGATCAACCGTCCCGACAACTGGCATGCGTTGCTGGCCTGGTTGCAGGACGCGGCCTGGATCGCCGGCTGCATCGCGTCCTGCTACCTGCTCAGCTGGTGGCTGTATCCGCTGGCAGTGCTGGTGATCGGTGCCCGGCAGCGTGGCCTGTCGACGATCCTGCATGACTGCGCACACAACGTCGGGGTGGCCAACCGATCGCTGCAGATGCTGATCGGCACGGTGCTCACCGCCTACCCGATCTTCCAGCAGCACTATGCCTACAAGATCTCGCACGTGCTGACCCATCACCCGAAGCTGGGCTCACCGGATGCCGACCCGGACCTGCGGTTCTTCATCGAGCAGGGCGCCTACCGGCACGGCGGCCGGCGTTCCTACGTGCTGCGGATCGTGATCGTCCCGCTGCTCGGCTCGCAGACCTGGGGCTACCTGAAGTACCTGGTCCGCAACCGCTACCTGATCCTGCGCGGCACGGCCGGTCCGGCCCGGATCGACACCCCGGACCTCAAGCGCAAGCGGGCCCTGGATCGGGCCGGCTTCTGGCTGTTCTGGGCCAGCGTGGTCGGCCTGGCCTATTCCGGGCACTTCCTGCTGGCGCTGCTCGGTTTCTGGTTCGTGCCGTACCTGACCAGCTTCCAGATCCTCGGCTGGTACATCGAGCTGTCCGAGCACACCCCGCTGATCCGCGATTCCAATATCGACCTGTACATGACCCGTAACCGCAAGAGCCGGGGCATCGAGCGGTTTCTGACCGCGATCCACAACGACAACTATCACCTGGAACACCACTTGGACCCACGAACACCGTTCTGGCTGCTGGGTAAAGCCCACCAGGTCCGGATGCGGGATCCGGAATATGCCGCCGCCTCCGACCAGTTCGGCGGCCTGTTCCACCGTGGACCGCAGGGCCAGCCGTCGGCAATCTCGGCGATCGTTACCTCGATGACCCAACTCACCGAAGCAGATGTGGCAGGCAATACCCATGCGTCCTGAACCGAAGACGTTTCAGCACCCGCAGACCGCGGCGATCCATGCCGGCTCGGAGCTACGGCTCGGGCCGACGCCACCGATGATCACCCCGATCTTCCAGACCGCGGCCTTCGACCTGCCGAGCACCGACGCGGCGGCCGACATCTTCTCCCTCCAAGCCGACGGGCATGCCTACTCCCGGCTGAACAACCCGACCCTGGACGTCTTCGAGCAGCGGATGGCTGCCATCGACGGGGCCGCTGCCGGGCTGTCGGTCGGCTCCGGGCAGGCGGCGATTGCCCTGGCATTGCTGAACATTGCCCAGGCCGGCGACAACATCGTCAGCTCCGATGAGCTCTACGGTGGCACCTGGAACCTGCTGCAGAACACCTTCGGCCGGTTCGGTATCGAGACTCGATTCGTCAGCCCCGCCGACCCGGCCAACTTCGCCGCGGCCACCGACGAGAAGAC
>JBDSAN010000530.1:0-7129 GCA_039922115.1 Jatrophihabitantaceae bacterium | reverse complement strand
GCCGGCACCGACTGGGCCGAACCGGCTGCTGGCCAGCCGGACGAGCCGGCCGGTTTGCTGATCCGGGTGCTGGCCGAGGCCGGCCTGCTGCTGAGCACCGGCCCGGTAATCGATAACGGCCTGCCCTGCGCAGCGCCGGTCGAGGGTGGCTTTGCCCGTACCGCCAATTACCTGGATAGCTTCGCCGACCAGCCGGCCCGCTCGTTCGAGCTGATCCGATCCGGCACGGTGAGCGTGACCGGCTCCGGACCGGCCAGCTTCGCGGCGGCGCGGGCGCTGCTGAGCTTCGGGTTCGGCACCGTGCAGGTCAGCGACCCGGCGGTGGCCGGCCGGTTGGCCACGCTGGCCAGCGCCGGCCTGGTCGCCAGCATCGATGCTGACGCTGACCTGATGATCTGGGTGGGCCAGCGACCGCAGCCGGCGCCGGCTTCGATCGGGGTGCTGCCGGCCGGTGAGCTGTCCTTCGTCGGCCCGGTCACCGATTCGGCGACCGGCCCGGACCTCGAGGACGTCCTCGACCGGTACCGGCTGCGCACCGGCAGCCGGCCGGCCGCTGCCGACACCTCACCGGTCGCCGCCGCGCTGGCCGGCAACCTGGCCGCGCTGCAGGCGCTGCACTGGCGGGCCGGGCTGCCCAACGCCGGTGAGCCGGCCGCCCACCTGGTGCACAGCGAATCGCTGCGGGTGCAGCGCTACCCGCTGCGCCGTGCTGTCGAAGCCGCGCTGCGACCGATCGAGCCGCCGGTCCAGGTCAGGCCGGCCGGTACCGTCGCGCCAGCGGTGGCGAACTACCTGCCGCCGGCCGACAACTGGCTGCTGGCGGTCACCGATCCACACAGCGGGCTGCTGGCTCGTCCGACGGCGATTCAGCCGTCCGACACCGGCGTGCACGCCAGCCTGGTCACCGATCCGGTCGGCCAGCCGATCGCCGGTTACGGCAGCACCGCCGAGCAGGCGGCCCGGACCGCTCTGGCCGGCGCGGCCCGCGGCCTGCTGACTGACCGACCCGGCTTCGCGGTCGCGGCTGCCGGTTACTCGGTGCCAGAGCTGCTGCGCGACGCGGTTCGCCGGTTGGCGCTGGGCGCGTGGCTCGACCCGGCCCGGTCAGCGGAGCTGTTCGAACCGGCCGGCGACGGCTGCGCCCGGATCGGCGGCACCGAGCTGTGGCTGGCCAGCCGGACGGTGGCCGGCCGGCTGGTCGCGCTGGCCGTCGACACCGCCGACCGGGCTGGCCGGCAGGCTGACCGGCACGCCAGCCTGGCCGGCGCGCCGGCCGGCCTCGATCCGGTGGTGTCGATGCCGGACGCGGACTGGGATCCGGCCCCGGCGCTGCGCGCACTGGCCGGCGAGGCCGCGGTCCGGACGGTTCGGCAACTGCTGGATCCGGTGCTGGATACCGAACTGCTGCTCGGCTGGGTAGCGCTGGCAGCGGCTGAGCCTGCGCTGGCCGAGAGCCGCTCGCTGGAAGGGGATCGGGCATGACCGAAACAGCTGAAACAGCTGAAGCCACCGAGGTCGCCGCGTCGTCGGTGGCTGCCCAGGTCGCGGACTTCGCGCACCTGCAGGCCCGTCCGAGCCTGATCTTCGCCCGGCCCGGGGCTCGACCGGGCACCGTCGGCAAGCGGATCGCCGAGACCGTCGCAACCATCCGCTACGCCGACGCGCCGGCGGTCCGGCTGGGCCAGGACTTGCATGCGCCGCTGAGCCAACTCGACTATCCGGACGGCCGCGGTGAACCGGCCGCCGACTCGTTGCACACGCTGCTGGTAGCTGCTGGTGGCTACCAGCGGCACGAACCGCACAACACCTACAACGCCCATCGCGGCTACCCGTCCGCGCAGTGCATGTTCCCGACCGAGCTGTTCCTGTGCACCGAGGCCGGCAGCTGGCACTACGACGCTGCCCAGCACCAGCTCCGTCCGGTCGGCCGGCGACCGGTCGGCCAGCCGCCGTCCGCGCCCGGCCAGGTCAGCTCGCTGATCATCGCCGCCCGGCCCGGCAAGCTGCCCGAGTACTACCGGGAACTGCAGTGGTCGTTGAGCCTGTGCGAGGCCGGCCACCTGACCGAGTTGCTGCTGGCGCTGGCCACCGCGCTCGGGCTGGCGCCCCGGCTGCGCACCGACTTCGACGACCAGGCAGCCCTGCGGCGAATCGGCGCCGAGCAGTTCGACGGCTGGCTGCCGGCAGCGGTCATCGAGCTGGGCAGCGCCGACCTGCCGCTGGCCACGGTGGCCGCAGACGGCAGCTGGCAGGTGGCCGACGATCCGGTGCTGGCCATCGACCGGCTGGGCTGGCAGGCCGGCCGGACCGACCCTGCGAGCACAGCCGGCCCGGTCCGCTGGCCAAGCCAGCCCGGCACCGAGATCGCGCTGCCGGCGGTGACCAGGCCGCCGGCAACCTGGGCGCAGCTGCTGTTCGAACGATCGTCCGGACGCGCCACCGGCGGCTTCGCGGCCGCTCCGGAACCGATGCCGCTGCAACCGCTGGTGGCCGCGCTGGAGCAGCTGCGCAGCACCGCCGCCAGCAGCTGGGGCGGCCCAACCGGGACGGCCAGCGGGCAGGGCATCCTGGTCATCGCCGAGCAGGTCGTCGGGCTGCCCGACGGCCTGTACGAGTGGTCGCTGGCCGATGCCGGCCTGCGCCTGCGCAAGCCCGGCCGGCACCTGGCCGAGGTGCAGCGGGCTTTCTTCTACCCCGAAACGGTCACCCGGGTCAGCACCTGCAACTTCGTGCTGCTGCAGGTGCTCGACTACACCGCGATCCTCGCCGAGCGCGGGGTCCGGGCGCTGCGCACCTCGCAGCTGGAACTGGGCGCGCTGGCCCAGGCCGCCTCGCTGTCAATGACCGCTGACGGCGGCTTCCTGCGTCCGTGCCGCAGCTTCGACACCGACCGGTTGGCCACGCTGGCCGGGCTGACCGGCGGCCAGACCGTCAGCTACCTGTGCCTGGGTGGCCGCAGCCGGTTCACCGACCTGCTGCTGGACCTGCGGCCGTGACCGCTGGCGGCCTGCTGACGCACTGGCAGCTCGCGCCGACCGTGCGGATCGGCCGCGATCAGGCTGGCGTGCTGCACCTGATCGGGTCCGGCCAGTCCGGACCGCTGCCGCTCGGCGGCCAGTCCGACGAGCTGGCCGACACCCTGCGCAACCTCAAGGCCGGTGCGGTCACCGCGGCGGATCCGCTGGAGCTCGGCGGCCTGACCGGCGACCAGTTGCACGCCGCCGGCTGGCTGGACGCGCTGGTCGGCTGCCCGCAGGCGCCGCTGTTCAGCCGGCAGGCGTTGCCGACCGGCCGGCCGGCCAAGGCGGCTGACCTCGACGGCCCGCTGGCGCTGTCGCCGCTGGCGGTGCTGCACCCCGCTCACGGCCAGCTCGCGCTGGAATCGGCTACCGCCGCAAGCCGGCTGCTGCTGCCGGCCGGCTCGCCGGTGCTTGCCCTGCTGGGCGCCCTCGCCGCGCCCCGCACGCCCGCTGAGCTGGCCGAGCTGGTCCCGATGCTGCCGGCCGCAACGGTCGACGCGGTGCTCGACCGGCTCGTCGCGGACGGCTTCGTAGCGCCGGCCACCAGCAGCGGCGAAGCGGGCAGCGGCGAAGCGGGTAGCGGCGAAGCGGGCTGGAGCGCGCACGAAGCCTGGTTCCACGCCCGCAGCCGGTGGGGTGGCCACGCCGCGACCGACTACATCGGCCCGGTGGACGGCCCCGCCGCCAGCCCGGTGCGCGAGCCGTACCCCGGCGATCCGATCCGGCTGCACCGGCCGGAACCGGGCTCGCTAGCAGGTGCTGACCGAACGCTGGCCGAGGTGATGCAGGCTCGCCGGTCGGTGCGCGGCCATGACGAGGCCAACCCGCTGCGCCTCGATCAGCTAGCCGAATTCCTGTACCGGACGGCCGCGATCCGCGAGACCTTCGACTACCAGGGCGCCAGCTACACCAGGCGGCCCTACCCGGCCGGCGGCACCGGCTATGAGCTGGAGCTGTACCTGGCCGCCGGGACGGTGCACGGCCTGCCGGTCGGGCTGTATCACTACGACCCGGCCGAGCACGCGCTGCGCACGGTTGCCGGTGCTGAACCAGCCGGCCAGCTGCTCGAACGGGCGCGGATCACCGCGCTGAGCCCGAACCGCCCGCAAAGCCTGCTGGTGATCGCGGCCCGGTTCGACCGGATGCTCGGCAGGTACCGCGGCATGGGCTATGCCACCGTCCTGAAGGACGTCGGGGTGCTGTACCAGAGCATGTACCTGGTGGCGACCGCGATGGGCCTGGCACCGTGCGCGCTCGGCAACGGTGACAGTGCCGGCTTCGCCGCCGCGACCGGGACGGATTTCCTGAGCGAAACCAGCGTCGGTGAGTTCTTGCTCGGCAGTCGGCCCAGCTGATCCGGTAGCACCACCGTCCGGACGGCCCGGCGCCCGACAAGCCGTCAGGCTCGGTCGGCGGTGGGCACGCTGGTCCAATCGGCCGCTCGGGCAGTGGGCCAAGATGATGGCTGTCGATTTTGGCCCTGCCGTTCGTCGTCGTGATGACCCAAGCTGTACCTGCGGCGGGCAGCGACGGCTCAGGCATCCGACAACGCCGCACCCCAGAATGGAGACCAAGCATGGCCGAATACCTGATTCTGATCTATGGAGACGAGGCGTTCTACGCCAACGCCACCCCCGAGCAGTTCGACGAGGTGATGCAGGCGCACGACCGCTTCTCCAAGCAGGTCGGTGAGCTGGGCGTGACCCTGGTCGGCGGCAACGCGCTGCAGCCGACGGCCACCGCGACCACCATCCGCGGTGACGTGGTGACCGATGGCCCGTTCGTGGAAACCAAGGAGGCGCTCGGTGGCTATTACCTGATCGAGGCCGCCGATCTCGACCAGGCCCTTGCCGCGGCCAAGCTGGTACCGGCATTCGGCGGCGGCGTCGAGGTACGACCGATCATGGTCTTCGACGAGGAGTGACCGCTAGCCAGGCGCAGGTACGGGTTGCCGTCGCCGAAGCGCACCGTCGCGAGTGGGCCCTGGTGCTCGCCGCGACGGTGCGGGTCGCCGGCAGTTTGGACGTAGCCGAGGACTGCGCGCAGGAGGCGTTCGTCAGCGCGCTGGACGCCTGGACCCGCGCTGGCATCCCGGCAAATCCCGGCGCCTGGCTGACCACCACCGCCCGGCGCAAGGCGCTGGACCTGCACCGGCGCAACCAGGTGCTGCGCACCAAGCTGCCGTTGCTGGCCGCTGAGGCCGACCCGTCCCGGACCACGCTGCCGCTACCGTCCGAACCGGACGAGTTCGATCAGGCCGAGCCGGCGATCCCGGACGACCGGCTGCGGCTGATCTTCACTTGCTGCCACCCGGCGCTGGCCCGCGAAGCCCAGGTGGCGCTCACGCTGCGGTTGGTGTGCGGCCTGAGCACCGCCGATATCGCCCGCGCCTTCCTGGTCAGCGAGCCGACCATGGCAGCTCGGATGACCCGGGCCAAGAAGAAGATCGCCGGTGCCGCGATCCCGTACCGGGTGCCGGCCGGTCATGAGCTGGCCGAGCGGCTGGATGCGGTGCTTACGGTCGTCCACCTGGTCTTCAACGCCGGCTATGCGGCGCCGTCCGGCGATGACCTGATGCGGCCAGAACTCGCCGATCAGGCCATCCGGCTGGCCCGGTTGCTCATCGAGCTGATGCCGGACGAGCGCGAGGTGTACGGGCTGTTGGCCTTGATGCTGCTCACCGATGCCCGGCGCGCTACCCGCACCGCCGCCGATGGCTCGCTGGTGCTGCTGGCCGATCAGGACCGGTCCCGGTGGGATCAGGATCAGATCGCCGAGGGTCAGCGGGCACTGGTCGCCGGCCTGCGTGGACTGCAGGCCGGCCGGTTCGTGCTGCAAGCGGCGATCGCCGCCCAGCATGCCCGCGCGGCCAGCTACCAGCGCACCGACTGGGCCCAGATCGTGACGCTGTATGACCTGCTGCTGCGGGTCTGGCCGTCGCCGGTGGTGGAGCTGAACCGGGCCGTCGCGATCTCGATGGTCCAGGGCCCGCAGGCAGGACTGGACCAGTTGGCCGGCATCAACCTGCCCAACTACCACTACTTGCCGGCTGCCCGAGCTGACCTGCTGCGCCAGCTCGGACGGCTGGACGAGGCGGCACAGGCCTATGACCAGGCCATCGAGTGGGTCCACAACGAGGCCGAACGCCGATTCCTGCTCGGGCAGCAGGCACGTGTCAACGGTAGCCGCGATCCGGCACCCTGAGTGGCGTCAAACCGCCGCAGAATGCTGGTTATTGCCCAGTATCCGGTTTCACTTGCGGGTAGCTACTCACCGGTAATATCCTTGCCCTACTGACCAGTAACAAGGAGACCTGCCGCGATGGGCCACTACAAGAGCAACCTGCGTGACATCGAATTCAACCTGTTCGAGGTGCTGGGCACCGGCGACGTGCTGGGCACCGGCCCGTTCGCCGAGATAGATGCCGAGACCGCGCGCGGCATCCTTGACGAGGTTCGCAAGCTGGCCGAGGGACCGCTGGCCGATTCCTACATCGACAGCGACCGCAACCCGCCGGCGTTCGACCCGGCCACCAACTCGGTGACCATGCCAGCCGCGTTCAAGAAGTCCTACAAGGCCTGGCAGGACGCCGAGTGGTGGCGGCTGGAATCGACCCCCGACTACGGCGGCACGCTGGCGCCCCGGTCGCTGGTGTGGTCGATCGCCGAGCTGGTGCTGGGCGCGAACCCCGCAATCTGGATGTACAACTGCGGTCCGGCCTTCGCCAACATCATCCATGAACTGGGCACCGCCGAGCAGCAGGCGATCGGTCAGCTGATCATCGACAAGGCCTGGGGCGCCACCATGGTGCTCACCGAGCCGGACGCAGGTTCCGACGTCGGCGCCGGCCGCACAAAGGCCACCAAGCAGGACGACGGCAGCTGGCATATCGAGGGCGTCAAGCGGTTCATCACCTCTGGCGAGCACGACATGGCCGACAACATCATTCACTACGTGCTGGCCCGTCCCGAAGGCGCTGGGCCAGGCACCAAGGGCCTGTCGCTGTTCATCGTGCCCAAGTACGACTTCGACTGGCAGACCGGCGAGCTCGGTGAGCGCAATGGCGCCTTCGTCACGAACGTCGAGCACAAGATGGGGCTGAAGGCCTC
>JBDSAN010000529.1:0-7387 GCA_039922115.1 Jatrophihabitantaceae bacterium | reverse complement strand
GGTGACCGCCGTTCTTTGTCGTGTTGAGCTGGCTTGGTGATACCGAACGGTTGGCCGGCCCGCACGCCCGGTTGACAGTGCCGGGACTGCTGGTGGAAAGATCTGCAGCTAACGGAACGGATGGGGGCGTGCCGGCTGTTGTCCCTACCGGTACCAGTACCGGTACCGGAGCCAGGAGGGCTCGTGCGCCAGCTACCAGCGGAGCCGGCTGACCCGGCCAACCTGCCCGTCCAGCTGGCCGCGGTGCTGGCCGCTCGGGCCTTCGGTGATGGACGGACGGCCGTCCTGCTGAGCCCGGACGGCCTGATCCTGCAAGCTGGTAGCCGATACCAGTCAATCGTCGGCGGGCAGTCGCCGGCCGGCCAGTTCTGGCCGGCAACGATGGGTGCCGGCGCGGCCGGTGCCGAGCAGGTCCTGGCCGAGTTGTCAGCCGGCCGGCAGGTTGACCGGATCGTCGTGCTGATCCGGGATCGGCCACGTTGGCTGCGGGTGCAGGGCTGGCCGGCCGGCCAATCCGGCACCGAGGCAGCGGTGCTCGTCCTGCAGATCGAGGACTTGACCGACGCCGATACCGCCTCGTTGGCCACCCAGCTCATCCGCGACCCGCTGACCGGCAGCTACAACCGGCGAGCCCTGATCGAGCTGGCGGCTCTGCCTGCGACCGCGACCGCTGGCTATCACTCGATGCTGATCGTGAACGTGCGTGGCTTCCGGCGGATCAACGAGCTGTGGGGCCCGCGGGTCGGCGACGACTGCCTGGTCGAGACCGCGGCCTGGCTGTCGGCGCTGATCGGCGACGACGAGTTGCTGGTCCGGCTGTCCGGATCACAGTTCATCGTGCTGTGCGGGCAGAACTCCACCGTCGCGGGCCAGCTGGCCGGGTCCGCCAGCCGGCAGCTGATGGCTGGTCGGCGCCGGATTCTGCTGTCGTTGCAAGCAGGTTCGGCTGATCGGCCGGCCGGCGGGTCGCTGCTCGACTGCGCGGACGAGGCCGAGCGCGCCCTGTCGGTGGCCAAGCGTGATGCCTGGCGGACGGTGGTCAGCTGGACCCAGGAGATCGCCAGCGATGCCGGACAGGCTGCTGCTGAAGAGGAATCGGTGTTGCAGGCGGTCGCCGCCCGGCAGGAAGCGGTGCGGTTCCAGCCGATCGTGAACCTGGCCGACCGCCGGGTCAGCGGTGTCGAAGCGCTGGTCCGGATGGCAGGCCCGGCAGCCGAGTTGCCGACCGAGCGGATCCTGGCTGCCAGCCACAAGCTTGGACTCACCCCGGAACTGGCCGAGCGGGTCTATGACCTGGCCTTCACCGAAGGCTTGGCGCTTCGGGAGGTGTTTCCGGGGTGCCTGCTCGGTATCAACGTGTCCAGGGAGTTTCTCAGTACCCGGCTGGCCATCGATACCGTGCTCGGCTCGGCTCGCAAGGCCGGCGTCCCGCTGGATCAGGTGGTAGTCGAGCTGACCGAGGATGTCGCGGCCGGCCTGTCCACCGACCTGCTGGCCAGCGAGTTACGTCGTGGCGCCGAGCTGGGGATGCAGATGGTTATCGACGATTTCGGCCGTGGGGAGACTTCGCTGTCGTTGCTGAGGAAACTCCCGCTGTCGGGCATCAAGCTGGACCGCTCGTTGCTTCCGCTGGATGACGATGACCGGGCCTGGGACTTCGTGGCTGCCAGCGTGCACCTGCTCAACCAACTGACCGACCGGATCGTTGCCGAGGGCATCGAAACCGAACTGCAGTCGCGCAGGATGCGCGCGCTGGGCATCGATATCCAGCAGGGTTACCTTTTCGGACAACCTGAAACCAGTCAGCACTGGCTGCGGCACGGCCTGCTGTTGCCGGCCTCCTGAGCTCAGCTGACCGCAGCCTGTAAGCGCTGCGCGGCCGCGGTGAGGATCGGCGCCAACCGCTGACCGGGCGAGCGTCCCAGCCGCTCGATCGGCCCGCTGATCGAAACCGCCGCGACCACCCGACGGCCCCGGCCGAACACCGGCGCCGACACCGAGGCGACGCCGGCCTCGCGCTGGCCGATCGACTGGGCCCAGCCGCGCCGGCGGACCTCGGCCAGCGATCGCTCGGTGAATTCGGCTGATTGCAGCACGCTCGCCACCGTCTCCAGCGACTCCCAGGCCAGCAGCACCTGAGCTCCCGAGCCGGCAGTCAGCGGCAACCGGGCGCCGATCGGCACCGTGGTGCGCAGCCCGGTCGCCCGTTCGGCCGCCGCGACGCAGACCCGCTCGCCGCCGTCACGCCGGTACAGCTGCGCGCTCTCGCCGGAGGTGTCCCGTGCCCAAGCCAGTACCTCGGCGGCCTGCGCTATCAGCGGATCGGCTGCGGTTGCTGCCAGTTCTGCCAGTCCGGGGCCTGGTACGAAGCGCCCCTCCGGGTCGCGTACCAGCAGCCGGTGCACCTCTAGCGCTACCGCCAGCCGGTGTGCGGTTGCCCGCGGTATGCCCGTCCGTTCCACCAGATCCGACAGCGCGGCCGGGCCGGCAGCGGCAGCCTGCAGGATCGCGATGGATTTGTCGACCACACCGATGCCGCTGACCTGTCCCATGATGCGATATTAGAGTCCTAGCTGGCGAAAGCGATGCCGAACCTCGCTACCGGCCGGTTGCGCTCACAGGTTGGGATGCGGGTAGTAGTCAGCGGCGACCGCCCGTCGCTGGTGCAGGGCGAGCACCCAGAGCGAACCCTTGCGCGCCGGATAGCCGGGTGCTGGTGCCGACAGGTCCTCAAGCAGGCCGGGAATCGTCAATCCCTGGCTGCAGATCAGCGACGATCCGGCCAGTTCGGCAAGCTGCTGAAGTGACTCGGTCGTCCGGGCCGGGCTGGCCAGGTAGCCCTCATCGGAGAACCCCGGTGCCCGCTCGACGTCCAGCCCGAGCAGCTTCGCGGCCGGCGCCACGGTCTGTTCACAACGAACCCGATCAGCACTCAGTACCCGGTGCGGGTTGAAGGCGGCCAGCACCGGCGCGGCCTCGCGAGCGTGCCGGCGACCGATCTTGTCCAGCGGGCGCAGCTCGTCAGCGCCGGAAAACTCCGACCGCTTGCCGGCCTTGGCATGTCGCAGCAACAGCACCGAGTTGGTGGTGGCCGGTACCCGGGCGAAATCGGCCAGCACGCAGCGATCCACCGGGTAGGTAAGTAGTTGGGTGGCTTCGGCGACGGTAAGCCAGCGAATCCGGTCGACCTCGTCGCCGGGGGAGTGCTCGCCACTGCGATAGCGCATCGCCCAGTGCCAGACCCGCTTGATGCCGTCCCCGATCGGGTACTCCACGGTGGTTAACCGCCGGCCCACCTCGACCACCGCGCCGGTCTCCTCGCCGACCTCGCGCACCGCGGTCAGCAATCGTGGCTCGCCGCTGTTGGCCTTGCCCTTGGGCAGCGTCCAGTCGTCGTAGCGCGGCCGGTGCACCAGCGCGACGAGCAGGTGGGCGCCATCGGTTCGCCACAGCACGCCGCCTGCGGCCGGCGTGACCGGCCGCAAGCTATTGTCAGGCCTCACTCGCCGCGTGAGGCGAGTCGAGCGAGCAGAACCCCCTGGTAATCCACCGGGTGCTGGCCGCCGCCTCGGACCCACCTGTCATCGCTCTGCAGCTCCCAGGCCGCGGTCTGCGGATCGAAGGCCAGATCGAGATTCGCCCTGATCTGATCGGCATTCGGGCCGGTCACCTGGGTGAGCACCTCGACCCGGCGGTCCAGGTTGCGATGCATCAGGTCGGCCGAACCGATCCAGTATTCCGGCTTGTCGTCATTGGCGAAGTAGAAGACTCGGGAGTGTTCCAGAAACCGGCCCAGGATCGAGCGCACCGTGATGTTCTCGCTCAAACCGGCAACGCCGGCCTTCACCGTGCAGAACGTGCGGACCATCAACTCGATCCGGACGCCGGCCCGCGAGGCCCGGTACAGCGCGTCGATCAGCGTCTCATCCACCAAGTGATTGCACTTGATCTGGATGTGAGCGTGCTTGCCGGCCCGAATGTTGCTGATCTCGCGCTCGATCCGGGTCAGCAGGCCGCGCCGCAAACCCTGCGGTGCTACCAGCAGCGTCCGGTACTCGGTCTGGCGGGAGTAGCCGGTCAGCACGTTGAACAGGTCGGTCAGGTCGGCGCAAATTCGCTCATCAGCGGTGAACAGCCCCAGATCCTCATACAGCCGGGCGGTTTTCGGATGGTAGTTGCCAGTGCCGATATGGGCATAGCGGCGCAGCGAACCACCTTCCTGGCGTACCACCAGCGAGGTCTTGCAGTGCGTCTTCAAGCCGACCAGGCCGTAGACCACGTGGCAGCCGGCACGTTCCAGCGCGCGGGCCCACTTGATGTTCGCCTGCTCATCGAAGCGGGCCTTGATCTCGACCAGCACCATCACCTGCTTGCCGGCCTCGGCGGCGTCGACCAGCGCGTCCACGATCGGTGAGTCCCCGGACGTCCGATACAGGGTTTGCTTGATTGCCAGCACATTCGGGTCCGCGGCGGCCTGCTCGATGAAGCGCTGGACGCTGGTCGCGAACGATTCGTAGGGGTGATGTACCAGCACATCGCCCTCGCGCAAGGTGGCAAAGACCGACTTCGGCGTCTCACCGTCGACGAACCGGGGATGGGTCGCCGGCACGAACGGCTTCTCCTTCAGCGCTGGCCGGTCGACGTCATACACCTGCCAGAGCGAGGTCAGGTCGAGCAGGCCAGGCACCCGGACGACCTCCTCCGGTTGCAGGTCGATCTCGCTGGTCAGTAGCGCGAGCACCTCGTCGTCGATGTTCTCGGCCACCTCGATCCGCACCGCGGGGCCGAAGCGGCGGCGAACCAGTTCCCGCTCCAGGGCTTGCAGCAGGTCCTCGTCGCGGTCCTCGTCCACCTCGAAATCGGTGTTGCGGGTCACCCGGAACAGGTGATGCTGCATGATCCGCATGCCGGGGAACAGGGCCCACAGATGGGCCGCGATCAGCTCCTCGATCGGCAGGTACTCGGCCTGCTCGAGGGTCTGGCGGATCACCACGAAGCGGGCCACGTTGTTGGGCACCTTCACCCGCGCGAACCGGTCGATGTCGGAATCCGGATCCCGAACCAGCACCGCGAGATTCAGTGAGAGCCCTGAAATGTATGGAAAAGGGTGGGCCGGGTCGACGGCCAGCGGGGTCAACACCGGGAAGATCTTGGAGTGGAAGTAGTCGGTGAGCTCGGACTGCTTGTCGGCGTCCAGGTGGTCCCAGGCCATGATCCGGATGCCCTGCTCGGCAAGGCCTGGCTGCACATCGGACAGGAAGCACTGGGCATGGCGAAACATCAGCTCGCGACTGCGCTCGTTGACCAGGCCCAGGTTCTCCCGGGTGGACAGCCCGTCTGCCGAGCGAACCCCGAGGCCCATCTCCAGCCGGCGCTTCAACCCGGCGACCCGGACCATGTAGAACTCGTCCAGGTTGCTTGCGAAGATCGACAGGAACTTCATCCGCTCCAGCAGCGGCTGCCGACGGTCCTCGGCCAGCGCCAGCACCCGGGCGTTGAAGTTGAGCCAGGACATCTCGCGATTCGAGAAGCGATTATCGGGTAATTCCGCCAATTCCTGCGATTCGGCGGTTGGCTCGGCTGGCTGCGGGGGAGCCGAGCCGGGCTCGGCGGCAACTGTCTCGCTCATATCGCCATCATGCCTGCCCGGGCTGGCCAGCGGGCGTCCGGGCACGCCGGCAATCAGGTCAAGCTGGCAACCAGCTGCGAGGTGAGCAGGCCGGTTCCGAGCGCGAGGCAGTGCCGCAGGTCGGCCACCGAATCGACATCGCAGCGCAGGCCCTCAGCTGCCGCGAGTTCGGCCGCGCCCGAATCCAGGTGCCGGGTGGCCGACTGGGCGCCGAACCTCGGGTCCAGTAGCTCGCCGGCCGCGACCGCCAGCAGGGTGGTGCCGGTGCCGTCCAGATCCCGGACGAAGCTACGCCGATGGCCGAGTGCGGCGGCGAGCACCGTGAGCAGGTCGGCTGGGCGCAGTGCCGGCAGATCGGCCACCATCGCGACCACGCCGTCGTCGGGGAAGCGTTGCTGCACCAGGGCCGCCGCCGCGACCAGCGCCGCGTTCAGCCCGCCGCCGACGTCCGGCAGGATCTCGATCTGGGCCGGCAAGGTGATCGAGACCCGTTCGGCGACCACACTCAGGCCGCCGACCAGCGGATGGGTGGCGATGGCCAGCACCGCGTCCAGGGTGTCCAGCTGGATCGCATGCACCAGGTCGGCGTGCTCGGCCTGGCTGCGGGTCGCCGGCCGCAACCGGCTCTTGGCCACCGAGGACGGCTTGATCGGAACCAGAACTCGCCACGCCACCTGCACGATGCTGCCATGCGTGCTGCCGTGGCCGCCCAGCGGTGGCAGACTCGCAGCAGCGACGAAAGGGAACGTGGTGGCCCGTCACGACGAGCAGGTCGGACCGTACATGCGGTTCGCGGTGATCCTTGTCTACCCGCTCATCTCGCTGCTGTTCAAGCGGCGGTGGCTGCGGATCGAGACGATTCCGGCGAGCGGTCCGGCGATCATCGCGGTCAATCACGTGTCCTACGCCGACCCGCTGGTCTTCGGCAGGTTCATCTGGGATGCCGGCCGGGTGCCGCGCTACCTGGCCAAGGCCAGCCTGTTCAAGCTGCCTTTCCCGCTCGGCCGGATCGTCACCGGAGCGGGCCAGATTCCGGTACACCGCGGCACCACCGACGCGGCCGAGGCGCTGACCGCCGCCGTCGATGCGCTCGGTCGCGGCGAGATGGTGCTGATCTACCCGGAAGGCACCGTCACCAGGGATCCGGATTTCTGGCCGATGCTGGCCAAGACCGGGGTCGCCAGGCTGGCGTTGCTGGCACCGCAGTCGCCGGTGATCCCGGTCGGCCAATGGGGGCCGCAGAACTTTTTGGACGTCTATCACAAGCGATTCCGGCCGTGGCCGCGCAAGCAGGTGTCGGTCGCGGTTGGCGAACCGGTCGACCTGAGCGACTATGCCGGCCAGCCTGCGACCAGTGAGGTGCTGCGCGAGATGACCGACAAGATCATGCGGGCGATCCGCGATCAGGTGGCCGAACTGCGGGCCGAGCAACCGCCGGCGGAGTTCTACCAGCGGCCGGTGAGTCGATGAGCGGTATGCGGGCAGCGGTGCTCGGGTCGGGATCCTGGGGAACTGCCTTCGCGAAGGTGCTTGCCGATTCGGGCACCGAGACCGTGATGTGGGCGCGCCGTCCGGAGCTGGCCGATGCGATCAACGACCGGCACGAGAATCCCGATTACCTGCCCGGTGTGCGGTTGCCCGACTCGTTGCGGGCGACCGCCGACCCGGCCGAGGCGCTGGCCGGGGTGGACCTGGTGGCCTTCGTGATCCCGTCCCAGACACTGCGGGCGAACCTGTCCGAGTGGACGCACCTGCTGC
>JBDSAN010000528.1:0-11029 GCA_039922115.1 Jatrophihabitantaceae bacterium | reverse complement strand
AGGACAAAACTGTCAATAGTGCGTGATCATAGCTTGACTGCGCCGTTTCAGTGACCGCTTGATCACAATCGCTTCGATCGCACTAGGGCGGCGTGCTTGGCCGATCTTCATCCGCTCTGCTCCGGCTAGGTATGAATAACGAGGTCCGGCCCGGGGGCGCCAGCGGGCCGGCCGAGGGGGTAGGAATAATTTGTCCTAATTTCTTCTAGCAATCGGGGATCTATGTCGTGACTGTCCCGGTCTTACCGGGTACTGTCCGGGTACCGCCCGGCGAGTAGCTAATCGTCGGCTACTTTCTGGTTGCCCCGGACTGCTCCACTTGCTTTGACGTTATGACCCACGCGCTTGTCAGAACTACGGAGGATCGCACGATGACTGCGGAATCACCCGAGGTCGTCGCAGTCGATTCCTGGCCGTATGCAGACATCGTCGCGGCGCTGTGCGAGGTTGCCGGCCCGGATCAACTGGTTGCCGGCCAGGTCCGGCCGAGTTCACGGCTTGAGGCTGACCTGCGGCTGGACAGCATCGAGCTGGCCGCCCTCGGCCTGCTGCTGGCTGAGCGCTTCGGACCGGCGGTGCAACTGACCGACCTGCTCGCGGGCCTGGACTTCGACCGGCTGATCGAGTTGACGGTCGGCGAGGTCACCGATTTCGCTGCCGGCAGGCTGGCAGGGCTGGCCAGATGAGCCGGTTCCTGTTCGTCGTCCCGCCGCTGGTCGGGCACCTGAACCCGGCCCGCGCGGTCGCCGCCGAGCTGGCAGCGGCCGGCCACCAGGTCGGTTGGGTCGGCTCGCAGCTGGCATTGCGGCCGCTGCTCGGCGAGCAGGCGGTGATCTACAAGACCGGCAGCCGGATTCACCGACCGCAGGCCGACCAGGGACTGGCCTCGATCCGGTCGCTGTGGCAGCAGTTCATCGTCCCGTACACCAAGTTCACCCTGCCGACCGTCCAGAAGGCGGTCGCCGACTTCGGCCCGGACGTGATCGTCTGCGACCAGCACACCCCGGCCGGCGCGCTGGTCGCGCACCGCAACCGGCTGTCGTGGGCCACCCTGGCCTGCTCAAGTATCGAGCTGCTGCGGCCCTGGCAGGCCCGGCCGGCGGTGGAGGCCTGGATCGGTGCGCAACTGGACGCTATCTGGGACGCGGCCGACCTGCCCGCCGGCGAGCGCTTCGATCCGCGCTTCTCACCGGAACTCGTGCTGTCCTTCAGCACCGCCGAGCTGACCGGGCCGCTGGTGCCGCCGGACCCGCACACCTCGATGGCGGCAGTCCGCCAGGTGGGTCCGTGCTTCGGGCCACGAGCTGAGGATCCGGACTTCGACGTCGACTGGATCGATGACCGCCAGCAGCTGGTGCTGATCACGATGGGGACGCTGGCCGCCGAACTCGCCGATGGCTTCTACGCCCGGGCGGCGGCCGCGCTCGCACCGCTGGCCGGGCAGGTACAGGCCGTGCTGGTCGCACCGACCGAGTCCATTCCGGACCCGCCGGCCAACGTGCTGGTCCGGCCGCGAGTGCCGATGCTGAAGTTGCTGCCCCGAGCCTCGGCAGTGATCAGCCACGGCGGGTTCAACACCGTCAGCGAGTCGTTGGCGCACGAGCTGCCGCTGGTGCTGGCGCCGATCCGGCACGACCAGCCGATCAACGCCGACCTGGTCACCGCCGCCGGTGCCGGGCTGCGGGTGCCGTTCGTCCGGGTCAGCCCGGACCAGCTTCGCAACTCGCTGTGCACGGTGCTCAGCGAGCCGTCCTACCGCGATGCGGCCGCCCGCATCGCGGCAACGTTTCGAGCCGCCGGCGGCGCGCCGGCGGCAGCCCTTCACCTGGAGCGATTGGCCAATCCGATGTCGATCACGAACCACCAGCCGTCCTACCGCTTGACCGACGCCCATGTCTAGCGCGACCCAGTCGACCAGCGAGGGCCGGCTGCAGCAGTCGCTGCCGCCGGAGCAAGCGATGATCCAGACCAGTGGGCTGCGCAAGTCCTACACGGTCAAGCGCAAGCGCAAGTCCTTCACGGTGGACGCGGTCCGCGGCATCGACCTGAGCGTGCGCAGTGGCGAGATCTTCGGATTCCTCGGCCCGAACGGCGCCGGCAAGACGACCACGCTGCGGATGCTGTCCACCCTGATCGTGCCCGACGGCGGCCAGGCGATGATCGCTGGTGCGAACCTGCTGACCGAGCCGAGCGAGGTGCGTCGCCGGATCGGTTACGTCGCCCAGGGCGGTGGCACCAACGAGGAGATCACCGCTCGCGAGGAGCTGGTGCTGCAGGCTCGGATGTATGGCATGGGCAAGGCCGAGGCGCAGCGCAGGGCCACCGCCGCGCTGGAATCCTTCGACCTGACCGAGTACGCCGACCGACAGTGCAACACCTACTCCGGCGGCCAGCGCCGCCGGGTGGACATCGCCCTCGGCGTCATCCACGACCCGATCCTGCTGTTCCTGGACGAGCCGACCGCCAGCCTGGACCCGCAAAGCCGGGCCCGGATGTGGGACGAGGTACGCCGGCTGCGCAGCGAGGGCATGACGGTGTTCATCACCACCCACTACCTGGAGGAAGCCGATGCGCTGTGCGACCGGATCGCGATCATCGACAACGGTGAGATCGTGGCCGAAGGCACCCCGGACCAGCTCAAGCACGAGATTTCCGGCGACGTGGTAACCGTCGGCCTGAACGCCGCCGCGCCGGCCGCGGTCGAGTTGCTGCGCGGGATGGCCTTCGTCCGCTCGGTGGACACCTCAGATGAGCTGGGACTGCGGCTCTACGTCGATGACGGCGGGACGGCGATCCCGCAAGTGCTGCGAACGCTGGATTCGGCCGGCGTCGAGTTCGACAAGATCGAGCTGCAGCGCCCGAGCCTGGACGACGTGTTCCTGGCCAAGACCGGCCGATCGCTGCGCGAGTCATGACCGACACCGCCGCGCGCGCGGCCTACGCGATCAGCCGGCCGGTCGAGGCCCGCCGGCCCAGCCCGACCAAGTTCGCCCGTGAGACCTGGATCGTGTTTCAGCGCCAGATGCTCATCGTCACCCGGACCCCGGTCCGGCTGGTGATCGGCATCGTCCAGCCGATCGCCTACCTGGTGCTGTTCGCCCCACTGCTCAAGCCGGCGCTGGCCTCGGTCGGCGCGCACAGCACCGCCGACGCCTACCGGATCTACGTGCCCGGCCTGCTGGTCGTGCTGGTGTTGCTGTCCGGCCTGTTCACTGGCTTCGGTCTGCTGGCCGAGCTACGCGCCGGGGTGATCGAGCGAGCCCGGGTCACCCCGGTAACCCGTACCGCGCTGCTGCTGGGTCGGGCGCTCAGCGAGGTTGCGACCCTGATGGGCCAGGCCGTCCTGATCACCATCCTGGCCATCCCGTTCGGCATGTCGGTGCGGATCGGCCCGCTGCTGATCGCCTACGTGCTGCTGATCCTGATGGGACTGACCGCGGCGTCGCTGTCCTACGCGGTGGCGCTGCTGATCAAGAGCCCGGCCGCGCTCGGCCCGCTGATCAACACCATCGCCCAGCCGCTGGCGCTGCTTTCCGGGGTGCTGTTGCCGCTGACCCTGGCCCCGCACTGGCTGGTCTCGATCGCTCGTTGGAATCCGTTCTACTGGGCCACCAACGCCAACCGGGCGCTGTTCAGCGGCCACATCGACGACCCGTCGGTGTGGAAGGGAATCGTGCTGATGGTGGTGCTCATGGTGCCGGCGATGATCTGGTCGGTCCGGCTGTTCGCGCAGCGGGTTCGTTGACCGGCGACACGGGGGCGGCAATGGCCGAGCAGGCTGGCGAGCTGGGCACTGATGTCAGCTGGGTCAGTCCGGCCCGGTTACCGGGCAGCACCGAACTGCTTGTCGACTTCCACGGCGAGGGCAGCGGCGAGGACGAGCTGACCTGGGGCCAGGTCGGCTTCTGGCAGGGCATGGAGCAGACCGGCCAGTCCGGCACGATGGGCGACGTCGCACCGCTGCCGCCGGGAACCACGTTCGAGCTGATGCAAGAGCTGATGACCTTCGTGATGGGCCGGCACCAGTCGTTGCGGACCCGGCTACGGCTGGTGCCCGGCGGCCGTCCCCGGCAGGTCTGCGCGGAGTCCGGCCGGCTGATCATCCAGGTGGTCGATGCCGGCGAGGCCGATCCGGCCGAGGTCGCCGCCCAGATCAAGCAGCACTTCACCGAGGTCAACTTCGACTACGAGAACGAGTGGCCGGTCCGGCAGGCGATCGTGACGGCCGGCGGCGAGCTCCGATTCGGGGTGACGGTCTACCTGCACACCGCGATCGATGCGACCGGGCTGGCGGTGCTGCTGGCCGACATGTTCGCCCGCGATCCGGTCACCGGCCAGGCCGGCCCGGTGCTTGGCATGCAACCGCTCGAGCAGACCCGGCGGCAGCAGACTCCGGCTGTCCAGCGGCATTCGGTGGCCTCGCTCAAGCACCTGGAGAACGTGATGCGCACGGCCAACCCGGACGGCTTCGGGCCACCGAACTACGACGGGCCGGCCGCCTTCCAGATGATGCGGTTCCGCTCGCCGGCCACCGCGCTGGCGTTGCCCCGGATCGTCGCCGAGCACGGCATCAACTCATCCTCCGCGGTGCTGGCGGTGTTCGCGCTCGGGGTGGCCCAGCACACCCGGGTCAGCATCTTCTCGGCGATGATGATGGTCAGCAACCGGTTCCGGCCGGGCTTCGCGGACTCGGTCAGCGCGCTGGTGCAGATCAGCCCGTACATGATCGACGTGGCCGACGTGACGCTGGGCCAGACCATGGCCAGGGCCGGCAGCAGCCTGCTGCACACCTACAAGAACGCCTACTACGACCCGTACGAGCAGGACGCGCTGGTCGATCGGGTGAACGCCGACCTCGGGGTGGACTTCGACTTCTGCTGCTTCTACAACGACCGCCGCGAGCAGCGCGAGGTCGCTGGCGCCGAGCTTGCTACCGACGAGCAACTGGCCGAGGCGGTGGCCGCCAGCAGCTGGGAGTGGATGCAGCAGGCCGATATGTCGACCCGCAAGCTGTTCGCCAACGTCGATGATCCGCCTGGCTGCATCGAGTTCCAGATGTCGGTCGATACCCGCCACTTCGATGCCGATGACCTGCTCGCGGTGTTGCGCGGCATCGAGGCGGCCGCAGTGCAGACGGTTCTGGAACCGGATGCAGCCACCGGCCTGGTAGGCCGAGTACAACAGCAGGCCTGAGGTAATTGGTTACCCAACGTGTCTCATCAGCGACGGCCGGTAAATTTATTGGCTATTTTCCGCCCCTGGCGACCTTGATCGTACTGATTGCGCCGGCGAGGTAAAAAAATGACCAATCCGCATTCACATTCGCGAAAGATCAACGTTGATCACTCGCGCGTAGCAAAACGGGGAGCTCGTCGTGCCGGTGACTGAGATCAAATACTTTGCCGAGTTCAATTGCGGTTTATTCGCATTGAATGCTAGCGAATGGCCCATCGAACTGGTTTACTTCACATCTGTCGCCAGTCAGGCGAAGTACCAGCGAGGCGGTATTCGCCAAGAAGGAGCTCACAATGTCGATCAAGCAGTA
Source organism: Jatrophihabitantaceae bacterium (assembly GCA_039922115.1). Taxonomy (GTDB): domain Bacteria; phylum Actinomycetota; class Actinomycetes; order Mycobacteriales; family Jatrophihabitantaceae; genus Jatrophihabitans_A. Next base: position 5,484 of record JBDSAN010000528.1, on the reverse strand, counting down.
GTTCCGACAGTGCACAGCCGATGGGCCGACGGCGATCCGCAGGATTCTGGCGTCCGCCTCGCTTCGGCGGTGGGGGTGGGCGCTACCGGTGCCCACCCCCACGTACGTGCAGTCCGATCAGCCAGCAGACGAGAACTCGAATCAGGGGTGAGCAGATGAGCGTGACGCCGATAGCCCAGCCGGCGCATCCGAGTTCAGGCCCTGATGAGGTGCTGCAGCAGGCGCTGGACTTCTTCGCCCTTCCCGAGCTGGCAGAGTTCACCGAAGCGCGCCGGTTGCTGGACGTGCGCGCTGAGATCGCGGCCACCGGAACGTATGAGCAGACCAGCGAGGAATTGCTGGTCGGGGCCAAGCTGGCCTGGCGCAATCACGCCCGGTGCGCCGGCCGCTACAGCTGGCGCAGCTTGCGGTTGCTGGACATGCGCGATCAGCGCACGCCGGACGAGATCGCCGAGGGATGCTTCGAGCACCTTCGGGTATCGACCAACGGCGGCCGGCTGCGCTCGGTCATCACCGTCTTCGATCAGCTGCGGCCAGGCCAGCTCGGCCCGCGGATCCACAACCCGCAACTGATCCGCTACGCCGGGCACCGCACCGAGTCCGGCGTGGTCGGTGACCCGCTGCACGCGGACCTGACCGATCACGTGCGCTCACTGGGCTGGGTCGGCAAGGGCACCGCCTTCGACGTGCTGCCGCTGATGGTGTCGGTGGACGGTGCCGAGCCGAGCATGTACGAGGTGCCCGACAACGCGGTTCTCGAGGTGCTGCTCGAGCACCCGGAATACCCGTGGTTCGCTGACCTTGGCCTGCGCTGGCATGCCAATCCGGCAATCTCCAACCTGACCCTGGACATCGGCGGCGTCCGCTACCCGGCCTCACCGTTCAGCGGTTGGTATGTCAGCTCCGAGATCGGCGCGCGCAACCTCAGCGACGAGGCGCGCTACAACATGTTGCCCGCGATTGCCGAGGGCATGGGCCTGTCCACCCGGCGCAATGCCAGCTTGTGGAAGGACCGGGCGCTGATCGAGCTGAACCGGGCAGTGCTCTGGAGCTATGAGAAGGCCGGCGTCTACATCGTCGATCACCACACTGCCGCCGCCCAGTTCCTCACCCACGTCGATCGCGAGACCGAGTGTGGACGGGTGGTTCCGGCTGACTGGGCCTGGGTGAACCCGCCGCTGTCGGCCAGCACCACGCCGACCTACCACCGCAGCTTCGACGCACCCGACTTCTCGATCCGGCCTAATTTCTACCCGAACCCGCCGCTGCCGTTTGGGGCGGCCGAGCAGGGCGCTGGCGATGAGCAGGACGCGGTGGTCTGCCCGTTCACCGGCGGCCAGTCCGCGAGCGCGGTCGCCAACTAGCGGCCCTGCCGGGGGCGGCCCGGCATGTTAGCGCAATCCATATACGTTCAGTATCTAATCAGCGTTACTGAGCAACGAGCGAGTAACCGCTCAGCGATTCGGCTGCCACAGTTTCGGCAGGAATAGCTGAGAGGAATACCCTTGTGACTCAAACCGAACGCTCACCCGGCGCGGCGCTGGTACTGGCGCGACCGAGCCGCCTGCAGGTGTGTTGCACCGTGATGATCAGCCTGATCGTCGGCATCGCGATCGCGATGCTCTGGTCGGCCAAGCTGGTCGACGACGACATCGGCGTCAACGTCGCCAACGGCCTGCTCGGCCACAATGCCGAGAGCGCCAACCTGGCCGGCACCCTGACCGGCCTGATCTTCGCTTTCATCACCGGCGTGGCCGGAACCTTTACCGCTTGCAACGTCGCGGTATTCAGCGCGATCGCACCGATGGTGCAGGATCGCAGCACGCTGTCCGGCCGGGTCCGGATGGCGTTGCGCCCGCTCGGCTGGGTGAGCGTCGGCGCGATCGTGGTGGCCGGTGCCTATGGCGCGATCGGTGCCCGGCTCGGCAGCCGGATTCCGCAGCTGTCCACCCGCACGGTTGGCGACCACTTTCCGGTGCGGCTGCTGCAATCGGTGGTGGTGTTCGGCGCCATCGGCCTGATCATGCTGTACCTCGGCCTGGCCGCGCTCGGCCTGCTGCCCGATCCGCTGCGCCGACTGTCGGCCCGCTGGCAGCCGGCTCCGCAGGTGGTGATGGGCGCGATGATCGGGGGCTTCCTGATCGGACGGCCCTGGCCGCTGTTCCACAAGATGTTCCAGCACGCTGCCAGCACCCACAATGCCTTCACCGGTGGTGCGGAGTTCGTGCTGGTGGCAGCCGGCAACATGCTGCTGATGGGCGTGCTCTACCTGCTGCTGGCGGCCAGCCCGTTCCCGCGCTGGTTGGCCAACCGAGCGTCCCGGGTCACCACGGTGACCGCGGCTGCCTGGTTGATCGGCGGCGCGTTCACTTTTGTTTACTGGGTAGTTCGGCTGCCAGCGCACTTCGGCTACGGGTGGTTCCCGACCATGCCGTGGAACTGACCGGTCCCGGCCGCTAGCGTGAGGGCGTTGACATCGGTCGGTGTCAGCGCCCTCGCTGCTGTCAGGAGAACCGCCCGTGTCCGAGATCAGGCCGCCGGCCCTGCCGGAGCTGACCGAGCCGTGGCACAGCCCGCAGCGGGCCGCACTACTCGAGCAGGCTCGTGCTTTCGCCCGGGACGAGGTACTACCGGTGGCCAACGAGCTCGATCCGCAGAGGGGATTGATCCCGCCGTCGCTGCTGGATCGGTTGGCCGAACTCGGTTACTTCGGCATCACCATCGGCGGCCAGCACGGCGGGCTCGGCCTCGGCGCCTTCGAGTACTGCATGGTTGCTGAGGAACTGGCCCGGGCCTGGATGAGCGTGGCCAGCATCATCGCCCGGGCGCAGGGACTGGGCACCGGCCTGTCCGACGATTCCCGGCGAGCGGAGTTGCTGGCCCGGTCAGCGCGCGGTGACTGGATCGGCGCGATCGCGCTGTCTGAGCCCGGTGCCGGATCGGACCTGGCCGGCGTGCAAACCCGCGCCGAGCGGGACGGCGATGACTGGCTGATCACCGGCAGCAAGCGCTGGTGTGGCAACGCCGAAGCGGCCGACTTCATCCAGGTGCTGGTCCGGGTCCGCGAGCCGGCCGATGGCGAATCCCGTTCAGCCGGGCTGGAAACGCTGCTGCTGGAAAAGGATCGTGGCAGCTTTCCGGCCGGGCTCACCGGCAGCCCGATCGACAAGATCGGCTATCACGGCTTTCTGACCTGGGATCTCAGCTTCGACCGGGTACGGGTGCCGGCCGGCAACGTGGTCACCACCGGGGTCGGTGATGACAGCGGGTTCTCCGGCGTGGGTGCCTGGCTGGACGTGGCGCGGGTGCACACCGCGGCGCGCGCGGTCGGCCTTGCCCAGGCAGCGGTCGAGGATTGCACCACCTACCTGCAGGAGCGCGAGCAGTTCGGGCACCCGATCGCGGACTTCCAGGCGTTGCGATTCGCGCTGGCAGATATGGCCAGCGAGGTCGAGCTGCATCGCTCGTTCTACCGGCAGGTCGCCCACCTGATCGACACCGGATCGGACTGCACCAGGCAGGCCGCGATGGTCAAGCTGCGCGCCACCGAGATGGCAGCAACCGTGACCAGCCAGGCGATGCAGTTGCACGGTGGCAACGGCTACACCACCGAGCGGGCGGTTGAGCGGTACTGGCGCGACGCCCGGCTGACCACCATCTTCGAGGGCACCTCAGAGATCCAGCGCAAGATCATCTCGGACGGGCTGCTGCCCCGCCCGTCCTGATCATGCTTATCCAGTCAGATCAATCTCAACCGGCCTGCATCAGCTCGGTAGCTTCAGCGGTGCCGGCAGCTGGGTGTGCAGGTGGATCAGGTTTACCTGCAGCAGCAAATCCCGCTGGGCCAGCACGTCGGCCGGCGTCCCTTCGGCCACGATCTGGTGCTGCTCGCTGAACACCACGCACCGGTCAGCCAACCGGTCCAGGCTGTCCAGGTCGTGGGTGGCGAGCACGATGGTCTTGCCGGCATTGGCCAAATCCTCGATCAGGCCGGTGAGCCATTCCGAGGTGCGCGGGTCCAGCGCTGCGGTCGGCTCGTCGAACAGCAGCACCTCGGGGTTCATCGCCAGCACCGTGCCGATCGCGACTCGCTTCTTCTGGCCACCGGACAGCTGGAATGGCGCCCGCTCAGCCAGCTCGGTAATCTCCAGCAATTGCAGGACGTCCTCGACTCGTGCGGTGATCTCGTCGGTGGCCAGGCCCAGTTGCAGCGGGCCGAAGCTGAGCTCCTCGCGGACGGTCGGCGAGAACACCTGCGCATCGCTGTTCTGGAACACGAAACCGACCCGGGATCGGAAGCCGGCGTTCATCTGCTCGTCCTCCAGGCTGTCCTCGGTGACCGGCTCGCCGTAGGCGGTGACCGTGCCGCGATCGGGAAAGATCAGCCCGTCCAGGATCTTGAGCAAGGTCGACTTGCCGCAACCGTTGGCGCCGAGCAATGCCAGTTTCTCGCCACGGTGGACGGTGAGATTCACCCCGGCCAGCGCGGTGAACCGGTCCAGGTAGCGGTAATGCAGGTCGGTACAGACCAGGATCGGCTCGCCGACCGATCGCCGCTGAGCCCGCTCGTGCAGCTGTTCGGCGTGATCGTGCCGGATCCGCTGGTAGTGCACGTGCTCGTGTTCAGCCACCGAACAACCCTGCCAATCCCTGCCGGTCAGCAACCAGCAGCGCGCCGGCGAGGATGGCCGCGCCGAGCAGGAATGCCAGATCCGCGCGGCGCATTCTCGATTGTCCCAGCGTGCGGGCGTTGCCCCGGTAACCGCGGGCGGTCATCGCCTGGTGCACTTCTTCGGACAGGCTCATCGACTTGCCCAGCAACGCCCCGGCCGAGGCCGAGACGAAGGCCCGTGCCCGCCGGTCATGCCGGACCGTCCCGACCGTGCGGGCGGCCCGGGCCTGATACATGTCGGTCACCACGCCGAGCAGCAGGAACAGGTAGCGGTAGGCCATCCCGATGATCAGGATGAACATCCGTGGCACGCCGAGCGAGCGCAACGCTGCCAGCAGCCGGGTCCACGGGGTGGTCAGGGTCAGCAGCACCACCAGGCTGATCGAGGACGCCACCCGGCACACCACCAGCGCAGCCGAGGTCAAACCCTGGCTGGTGAAGCCTTCCGGGTGGCCGTGCCAGTGCCACAAGGTCAGCACCACATCGCCGCCGGTGACCACGCTGAGGGTGGCCGGTAGCAGCACGATGCCGGTGAAGATCGGCACGAACAGCCAGACCCGCTTGATGAAAAAGCTCAGCGGCAACCGGCTGGCGACCGCGCCGGCGAGCGTGCCGGCGTAGAGCACCAGCAGGGCGGCGATGCTGTGCAGAAAGGCACCGGCCACCACCAGACCGAGCAGGCCGAGCACCTTGGCCCTTGGGTCCAGCCGCTGCAGCAAGCCGGGCTGGCTGGAGGAATCGTCGGAGAACATCACCTGGCGCAGCAGGTCGGCAGCACCGGTGAGGGTCTTCTGCAGGTAGGAACCCTTACG
>JBDSAN010000527.1:0-5153 GCA_039922115.1 Jatrophihabitantaceae bacterium | reverse complement strand
CCGAGCTGCACGACGGCCAGTACGTCAATCTCGGCATCGGCCTGCCGACCCTGGTGCCGAACTACGTCGATCCCTCGATCACCGTTGTACTGCAAAGCGAAAACGGCATTCTCGGGGTGGGACCGTACCCGGCCGAGGACGAGCTGGACGGCGATCTGATCAACGCCGGCAAGGAGACGGTCACCGTGCTACCCGGCGCGTCGTTCTTCGACTCGGCAACCTCGTTCGGGATGATCCGGGGCGGCCACATCGACGTCGCGGTGCTCGGCGCGATGCAGGTTGCCGCCAACGGTGATCTGGCGAACTGGACCATCCCCGGCAAGATGATCAAGGGCATGGGCGGTGCGATGGATCTGGTGCACGGCGCCAAGAAAGTCATCGTGATGATGGAACACACCGCCAAGGACGGCAGCGCCAAGATCGTCAAGCAATGTTCATTGCCACTGACCGGAGCCGGCTGCGTCCAGCAGATCATTACCGATCTGGCGGTGATCGAGGTGACCGAGCGAGGCTTGGTGCTGCGCGAGGTCGCAGCCGGCGTGACCGTGGATGAGGTGCGAGCGGCAACCGAGCCGGAACTCACCGTGGCGCTGGCGGGCGGCTAGCCGATGCTCGACCCCGCCGCCCTGTTCACCCTCGCCGAGTCCTTGCCTGAGCTCGATTCGCCGGTGCTGGTGCAGGCGATGGATGGCTTCGTCGATGCTGGCAACGCGGCCCGGCTGGCCAGGACTCACCTGTTGGAGACGCTGGAATCCAGCCGGGTGGCAACCTTCGAGGTGGACGAACTCTTCGACTATCGCGGGCGCCGGCCAGAGATGCTGTTCGTCACCGATCACTGGGAAAGCTTCACCGCACCGCACCTAGTGATCGATGCCGTCGCCGATGCTGACGGCAAGACTTTCCTGCTGCTGTCCGGGCCGGAGCCGGATGTGCAGTGGGAGCGGTTCGTCGCCGCGATGTCGCTGATCGTCCAGCAGTTGGGGGTGCGGTTGGTGATCGGGCTGAACGCGATCCCGATGGGCGTGCCGCACACCAGGCCGGCAACGGTGGTCGCGCACGGCAGCCCGCCGTCGCTGGTGGCCGACTACAACAACTGGCTGGGTACCGTGCAGGTGCCGGCTTCGGCCGGCCATCTGATGGAGTTTAGGCTTGGCGAATCAGGGATAAACGCGATGGGCTTTGCGGTCAACGTGCCGCATTACTTAGCTCACCTGGACTACCCGGCGGCTGCTGCGAAACTGCTGGAGTGCGTGGCCAACGAGGGCGGGCTGAACCTGCCGACCGAGGCGCTGGCGTCGGCAGCGCTGACCACTCGCACCGACGTCGACGCGCAGGTCGCCGGGTCGGAGCAGATCGGCTCGGTAGTGCAGGCGCTGGAGGCCCAGTACGACGAGATCGTGGCCGGTCGTGGACGCGGCTTGGTTGCTGACGGCGGCCGGTTGCCGACTGCTGATGAGATCGGTGCCGAGTTCGAGAGATACCTTTCCCAGCAGGACGATTCCGGTCCGGCGGAATCTGCTCCGGGGGACGACCCACCGTCGGAGGCCTGACTTCCTGGCCGCTGTCGAGAGCATAGTTTGAGCTGTTTTTCTCAGGCTATTCTTGATTGTCTTGCAATTGTTGTCAGACCCTTGTCGTAACGTCTTGATCGTGACAGAGCAGCTGGTCGGTGGGTTGCCGAGTTCGGCGCTGCGCGCCTTCGTGGCTGCTGGTTCGAGCTATTTCGATGATGTGTCAGCAGGTTTGTTCGGCAAGCTGAGTGATGCCGATCTGCTGGCGGAACTGCGTGAACGTGAGCTGCTGTGGCGCCGGCAGGCGAGTGTGGAGCATGCGCTGCTGGCTGAGATCACAACCCGCGGCCTACCGCAGCAGTTGTCGGCGGCGAGCACATCTGCGTTGCTGCAGACGATGTTGTTGCTGTCGCCGAGCGAGGCGAAGCGGCGGGCGGCGGCGGCTGATGCGTGTGGGCCGCGACGCTCGATCACGGGTGAGGAGTTGGGTGCGCGGTGGCCGCTGGTGGCCGAGGCGCAGGCTGAGGGCAGCGTATCGGTCGAACAGGCACGCGCAATCGTCAAGGCTTTGCAGCGAATTCCGCTGACAGTTTCGAGTGACGAGCTCGATCTGGCCGAGTTGAGCCTGGTGCAGGCAGCTGATTCCCTTCGCCCACAACAGCTCGGGCAGCTCGGTGAGCGGATTCTGGCGTACCTCAATCCGGACGGAGTGTTGGCCTCCGAGGTCGAGCAACAACGGCTGCGCAGCCTGGCGCTGGTGCGTAACAGCGACGGGACGTATGAGCTACAGGGTCACCTGACCGGAATCTGCGGTGCCCTGCTCGACGCGCTGCTCAACGCCCACGCTGCACCCCGCCCGGCCGCCAACGGCATCCCCGACCCGCGCAGCCACACCCAACGAATGCACGACGCGCTCGAAGAATTCGCCGGCTTCGCGATCCGGCGCACCGAGCTGACCGACTCCGGCGCACCCGTCCAGGTCATCATCACCATGACCGCCCAACAGTTCCACCACCGCGACAGCTGGGCCCAAACCTCATTCGGGCAACTCATCACCACCGACGCCGCGCTACGACTGGCCGACGAAGCATCGCTGGCGCTACTCATCTGTGACGCTAACGGAGCCGTGCTTGCTGAAGGCCGCACGAAACGCATCGCCACACGGAGCCAGAGCCTGGCCCTGATCGCGCGCGACAAGGGCTGCAGCTTCCCCGACTGTGACCGGCCACCCGAGTGGACCCAGCGCCATCACGTCGTGGCGTGGGCTGACGGCGGCGCGACCGATCTCGACAATCTCACGCTGCTTTGCAAACCCCACCATCGAGACTTCGAGCGCCACGGCTGGCAAGTAGCCGTCCGCGACGGCCTGCCCTGGTGGATCCCACCACCCTGGATCGACCCACACCGCACACCCCGCCAAAACCACCGCATCCGCCGCCAATAGGCCAGCCCGGCACCAGAACCTCAGGCCGGCAGGCTGCGTCAGCCAGAGACCACACCAACCCCAGCAACCTCACTAGTCACGGTGGCCATCAGCGGGTCCAGCGCGGCCGCGGCGCTGATACGCCCCCACCTGACCGGGCCAAGGATGTGAGACCCTCTTACGATCTTAGCTCGCGAAGGGTGGGTGTTGTGGCGTATTTTCACGTCAGGTTGTCGATCGTCGGCCAGAAACACGACGAGACGAAGGTTGATCTAGACGAGCAGAGCTTGGAGCGTCAATTCCTGCAACCATACCGAAACGGCATTCCTATCATAGTCAATGGCAAGACTATTCCCATGTCCAACCTTGAGCGAATCCGCATCAGTTCGAGTGAGCAACCAAGTAGCACAATTATCGGACACCTGAGGGCAGGCGATCAAGCGTCATCGGTCGTGCACATCGGAGGGCCAGGTTATGAGTGGCGCGCCGCAGCTCGGTCGAGTGATGTGACCGACCAATTTATCACCGGCCCGGCGGGCTCAGAGATCCCACTTGACGCATCAGCTGAGCCGAGGAGCTCTACACTAGGGGATGCCGAAAATTTCTCGGCCCTGAGCCGTGGGCCTGCGGACGCAGTCTTTGTCGTTGCAGGGCGAGATAACCTGGCAGTTCTGGCCCTGGTCGAATTGCTTCGTGCGCTTGGGCTGAGGATAGTTGAGTGGGAGCACGCGGTCGCACGAACCGGCCTTCCGAATCCATACGTCGGCGATGTGGTTGATGCTGGTTTGCGTATGGCGGGCGCGGCAGTCGTTCTCCTCACACCGGACGATCTAGTACAGCTGCGGTCGGACCTTTTGCGAGATAGTGATGGGACAGACGAGCGCGAGACGCGAGGGCAAGCGCGGCCGAACGTTTACTACGAGGCCGGAATCGCCGACACTCTCGGCCGGGATAGAACAGTCATCCTGGAGATTGGGCCCGTTAAGTCCTTTACAGACGCGGCTGGTAGACACGTCATTCGTTACGACGGCAGCCCGGCTATGCGTCATTCTTTGGCCCAACGCCTAGCCCTGGCAGGTCTGAAAGTGGACACATCCGGCCAGCATTGGCTTGCGGCGGGAGACGTGTCTTCGGCCTTAGCTGCAACCGGCAGTAGCTTATCCCGCGAGACTCTGCGGGAGGTCCAGGTCATCAACCGAAATGAAATGATCGCCCAGGTCGACGACGTTCTCACCCTATATAGAACCCTGAAGCGTTCAGCCCAGTATGATGATTTCTCGGACGGGCCCGATGCCTCGCTAGAATTTGTTTTTCGGGCTCAGGCCATCATGGATCGATTTGCTTCCGAAACTTCATACGCGAAGGAAACTGAAGCGGCTCGCAAACTACTGCCGCACGAGCGCATCCCGATATTGAATGCTGCCCTCAAGGCGCTGCGGTCCGAGTCAGGTTGACATTCGCCTTCACTTGAAATAGCAACATAACTCGGGCCAGCCAGGTTGGTCCCGTCGTCGAGGTGTGGGAGCGGCTGAGCCGTTGTTAGCTCAGCCGCCCCCAGGTGGGCGACGACTTAGCCAGGTGTTTGTGTCTTCGGCAGAGGTAGTCGATGAGGCTGTCGAGCGGGACGGCGAGGGCGTGGGCGACGCGGCGATTATCAATCGCGTACCCCGGCTCGAGGTTGATGAGTACGGTGCGCGATAGCCCGGTGCGTTCGGCGAGTTGGTCGCAGGTGTAGCCGCGTTCAGGTCCTCAGCCGGGGACAGTACGTGCGGAGCGCTCGGTGGCTCGGTTCCGGGTTTTGGCGGGTTACGCGATCAACCCCGTGGTCAACATACCTTGACCGCACTACGAATTCGTGGACTGCTCTGGGGGTGGCACCGGATCGACTACCGGAGGCAGCCACGTCTCGCGGGCACGGCTACATCCTGAGACCTGAACCCGATCAGAGCGGCCACGGTCTGAATGCGTGTCCCGTCCGATCGCACGTCACGGCGCGCGTATACCGACGATCAGCGAACTACCCAACATTGACCGCAGATTCGTCGCTGTGATGGCCTGGCACCGCCCGGCAGTTGGCCGCTGCGTTGCTAGTTGCGGCCGGGGCGGGCTGACGAACTGGAACGCGACGTCATCAGGGCCGCCCGCTAACGGCCAACACGGTATGAAGCAAATCGCGATGCGGTTTCGGATCGCTCCGGCGGAAGGGGGCGCGTAGTCGT
>JBDSAN010000526.1:0-7571 GCA_039922115.1 Jatrophihabitantaceae bacterium | reverse complement strand
CGATGCCCAGCTGGTGGCTGACCTGCAGCGGCGCGGCCTGCTGTTCAAGCACCTCGCCTACGAGCACGCCTACCCGCACTGCTGGCGCTGCCACACCCCGCTGATGTATTACGCGCTGCCGTCCTTCTACATCCGCACCACCGAACGCAAGGCTGAGTTGATCGCGCAGAACGAGGCGACCAACTGGTACCCGGAAACTATCAAGCACGGCCGCTACGGCGACTGGCTGGACAACAACATCGACTGGGCGCTGTCGCGTGACCGGTACTGGGGAACGCCTTTACCGATCTGGCGAAACGACGTCGATCCCAGTCACCTGGTCTGCGTCGGCTCACTGGCCGAGCTGTCCGAACTCACCGGGCAGGACCTGTCCGAGCTCGATCCACACCGGCCCTACGTGGACGCACCCACCTTCACGCTGCCCGGCGTCGAGGGCACTTATCGCCGTGTTCCACAGGTGATCGACGGCTGGTTCGATTCCGGCTCGATGCCCTTCGCGCAGTTCGGCGCGCCGCATCGCAACAACGAGCTGTTCGAGCGCAGCTATCCTGCCGACTTCATCTGCGAGGCGATCGATCAGACCCGGGGCTGGTTCTACACGCTGATGGCGATCGGCACCCTGGTGTTCGACCAGTCCAGCTACCGCAACGTGGTCTGCCTCGGTCACCTGGTCGCCGAGGACGGTCGCAAGATGAGCAAGCACCTGGGCAACATCCTGGAACCGATGCCGCTGATGGATCGGCACGGCGCCGACGCGGTGCGCTGGTTCATGACCGCGTCCGGCTCGCCGTGGTCGGCCCGCCGGATCGGTAACAAGATCCTGGACGAGATCGCGTCGAAGGTGCTGCGGACGTACTGGTCGATCGCCTCGTTCCAGTCGCTGTATGCCCGCGCCAACGACTGGACGCCCAACCGGGATCTGGCTGCGGCAGCCGAGGATTCCACCCTGCTCGATCGGTGGGCCCGGACCGAGACGAACCGGGTCGCGGCCGAGGTGGACGCGGCCCTGGAGGCCTACGATTCCGCGCGCGCCGGCCGGGCGCTGTTCGGCCTGATCGATGACCTGTCCAACTGGTACGTGCGGCGGTCCCGGCGACGGTTCTGGGACGGTGACCCGGCCGCGTTGCAGACCCTGCACGACTGCCTGGAGATCCTGACCCGGCTGCTCGCGCCGTTCGTCCCGTTCGTCACCGAGCGGGTGTGGCAGGCGCTGTTCGCCGAGCGCGGCACAGCAAGTTCGGTACACCTGGCGCCTTGGCCGGCGATCGATGCTCAGGTCGATCCGGCGCTGTCCGCGCAGGTGAACCTGGTGCGCCGGCTGGTCGAGCTGGGACGAGCCGCCCGGGCCAGCTCGGCGGTCAAGACCCGCCAGCCCCTGGCCCGCGCGCTGATCTCGGCGCCGGGTTGGCAGGAGCTACCCGAGGCGCTGCGCAACGAGGTGGCTGAGGAGCTGAACGTGGTCAGCCTGGCCGAGTTGGCCAGCGCCGGTGACCTGGTCAACGTGACGGTGAAGCCGAACTTCCGTGCACTGGGCAAGCGTTACGGCAACCGCACCAAGGAGGTCGCAGCTGCCATCACCGCCGCCGATCCGGCTGTGCTGGCCGGTCAGCTGCGCACCGGTGGCGCGGCGAGCCTGGCTGCGGTCCAGGCCGAGCTCACCGCCGAGGATGTGATCATCAGCGAGGCGCCGGTATCGGGCTGGGCGGTGGAAACCTCCGGGCCGGACACCGTTGCCCTGGACCTGGAGCTGACCCCGCAGTTGCGCCGGCTCGGCCTGCTGCGCGACGTGGTGCGGATTGTGCAGGAAGCGCGCAAGTCGGCTGGCTTCGAGGTCACTGACCGGATCGAGCTGCGGTGGCGGGTTGGTGGCTCGCCGGAACCTGCCGAAGCCATCCGTGGGCATGCTGACGAGCTGGCTCGCGAGGTGCTGGCCAGCTCGCTGATCGAGGGCGCGCCGGCCGACGAGGCAGGCTTCGCCGGCTACCAGACCAGCGACACCGAGCTGGGCCTGCACCTCTGGCTCAGCAGGAGCTGACCAGCCGCGCGTTCAGTCGCTCGGGCCGGTGACCGCCGGTCCGAGTGGCTGGCCGGCCAGCGCCCGGTCCGGATCGCACTGCCCGCACGGGGTAAAACCGTCCTCGACGGCCTGGCTGAGCGGGACGGATTCGCCACCTCGGCCGGTCAGGAACTCGCAGGCCCAGGCGTGGTAACGCGGCCGGCCATCGATCACCCAGACCGGGTCGTCGCCGTGTCCGACCAGCGGCGGGATGGAATCGGCCGGTTCCGGATCGTCCAGCTCAAGTTCGGGCGCTGAAAGTTCGGGCGCTGAAAGTTCCGGCGCTGAAAGTTCCGGCGCTGAAAGTTCGGGCACTGAATCAGCCGGAACTGGATCGGCGGCGTTGGCGTCACCGGCTGCCGACCGGCTGATCGCCGCAGCCGCGGCGGCCAGTACCCGGGTCGTCTCGTCCCGGTCTGCTTCGACCTTGGCTCGACGCGCAGCCTCAGCCCGCTCGATGGCAAGCCGCTCGATCCGCCGGCGCCTGGCCCGCCAGATTGCCGCCACCGCGGCCAGGCTGACCGCGATCGAGCTGACCACCAGCGCCGAACTCGGCCCGATCAGGCCGAGCACCAGCAACGCCAGCGCGATCACGAGCATGGCGATGATCACAAGCTGCATTCAGGTGCTCCTACCGCTATCACCGGCAGGTACGTCGCGGTGCCGCCGAACCCGGCCGGGCTCAGGCCCGCTCGGGCTGACGCTCACCGGCCGCGCCGGCGCCCTGACCGACGGACTCGGCCTTGGTGCTGGCATCCAGGTCACGCAGCTGCGATTCCAGGTAGCTCTTGAGCCGTGATCGGTACTCGTGCTCGAAGGTGCGCAGCTCCTCGAGCCGCTTCTCCAGGGCCGCCTTGCGCTGCTCGAGCTGGCTGCCGATCTGGTTGGCGCGCTGCTCTGCCTCGCCTACCGTGCTGGCAGCCTTGGCCCGCGACTCGCGGTCGAGCTGGTCAGCCCTGGCCTGCGCATCGGAAACGGTCTTCTCGTGGAAGCTGCGGGCCTCGGCCTGCACTCGATCCAGGTGAGCCTTGGCGTCGGCGACGGTTTTGTCGTGGTGCGCTTTGGCGGCCGTGGTCTGCTCGTCGGCTGCCTGCTGGGCCAGCGCCAGCACCCGCTCGGCCTGACCGAGCTGGGAGGCGGCACCGCCGGCGGCGGCACCCACTGCCGCGGCGGCAGCGGCCGGAGCCGCCGACGGTCCGGCAGCCTTGGCTGCGGCTGCCTCCTGCTGGGCCTGAGCGGCAGCCTGCTGGGCCTGGCTAGCGACCTGTCGTGCCTGGTTCACCGAGTTCTCAAGCTCACCTACGCGTGCGGTGAGCCGCTTGTTCTCCTCGCGGGCACCGGCCAGCGCGGCTGCGTCGTTGCTCGGTGCGCCGGCCGACTGCCGGGCCTGGTTGAGCGCGGCCTCGAGTTCGGCAACCCGGCTGGCCAGCTTCTTGCTCTCCTCGCGGGCCGCCGCAAGCTCGGCAGCCGATGGCCCGGCCACCGCGGCAGCCGCCGGAGCGGCGCCGCCCGAGCTGTTGCGCAGGTCGCTGTTTTCCTCGATCAGGCGGGCAAGTTCCACCTCGATGATGTCGAGGAAGGCGTCTACCTCCTCCTCGTCGTACCCGCGCTTGCCAATCGGGGGCTTCTTGAAGACCACATTGTGGACTTCGGCGGGTGTCAAAGGCATCAGGTCACCTCATGTGCAGTGGCGGCGGGCTCGGATAGAACTCGCCAGTTTCGGAGAACGGACAGTGGTGCGTATGTGGACCCGGCTGCTGGTTGAGCGGCGTCGTTGTCAAGTGCTCGTCTCGTACGCACTCACGGATGGTGAGCGTGTGCATAGGGAGAATAGCGAGTTCGCAGGCTCATGTGCCGCACCAGTCCCAAAGTCATCACGATCTAGGCGTTCCGTTGGGCTTGCGCGCTCGGTTTCACAGCCCGGAACGTCTCTTTCGGTCTAACCCGCGGCCAACGAGCTGACGATTACCCGGAGTATCCAGATCATTATCAAAAGTACGATAACGCTCATGTCGAAACTCACGCCTCCGACACGCAGTGGTGGGATCAGCCGGCGTAGCAACTTCATCGGCGGATCGGTGACCACGTAGACCATTTCCAGCCCGATCGCGGCAGCGCCGGCCGGGCGCCACGAGCGGGCAAAGCTGCGCGTGGTCTCGACGATCAACCGGGCGATGACCAACAGGTAGAAGACCAGCAGGGCCAGGCCGATCGTGGCCCAGAAGGTTGACATGATTCCATTCTCGCACCCTGATCCTGCTGCCGGTGCTCAAGCCGGACAGCTGGGTCAGCTCTGGTTGTAGAAGCCGCCCTCGACGATCCGCTGCTTGTCCGCGGCGGTCACCGACACGTTGTGCGGGCTCAGCAGGAACACCCTCGGGGTTACCCGCTCGATGCTGCCATGCAACCCGAAGGTGAGGCCGGCCGCGAAGTCGACCAGCCGCTTGGCGTCCGAGTCGTCCATCTCGGACAGGTTCATGATCACCGGGGTGCCGGCCCGGAACTGCAGGCCGATCGTCTTGGCCTCGTTGTAGGTGCGCGGGTGCAGCGTGGTGATCCGCTGCGGCGGCTGCTCGTAGGCCGTCTCGTAATCGTCATACACCTCAGCCTCAACCGGGCTGTTGTGATGGGCCGGATGCACCGCGACCGCCTCGTAGCCGGCCCGCGCCGGGGCTACCTCGGCATCACGGCGGTGGTAGTGCGGGTCCCTGGCAAGGGCACCGTAGGACTCCGAGTCGCCGCCATCGGCGTAGTCGTCGTCCTCGACCAATCCGAGGTAGACGCCCATCTTCCGAAAGGCTGTCGCCATGTCGTCCTCCTGAGTTGTACTGCACTAAAGCGGTGCGGCTAAACGGTGCGGTGGTGCTGGTCGCCGACGCTATCCGAAGTTTGCCTATCGGCGGCCGAGCAACGCCGTACCGACACGCAGGTGTGTCGCGCCATGGCTGATCGCGGCCTCGAGATCGCCACTCATGCCGGCTGAAATGATCCGAGCATCGGGATGCGCGGCGCGCAACCGCTCGGCAACCGCGGCCAACTGCGCGAAGGCCGGGTCCGGGTCGCCGTCCAGCGGCGCGACCGCCATCAGCCCGGCCAGCCGCAGCGACGGACGGCCGGCAACCTCGTCGGCCAACCGCAGCAACTCATCGCCGGCCGCGCCGCCACGCTCCCGGGTCGGGTCGAGCGCCAGCTCGGCTGGGCCGTCCAGGCTGAGTTGCACCAGTACCGGCAGTTGCCGGCCGGCGGCCTCAGCGCCAGCAGCCAGCGCCTTGGCCAGCTCCGGACGGTCCACGCTGTGCACCAGGTCGGCGTAGCGGGCCACCGAGCGAGCCTTGTTGGTTTGCAACCGTCCGACGAAATGCCAGCGGACCGCCAGGTCGGTGAGGCCGGCGAACTCGGCAACCTTGGCCGAGGCCTCCTGATCGCGATTCTCGCCAAGATCGGTGACACCGGCCTCGGCCAGCAGTACCGCATCACTGGCCGGAAAGAACTTGGTGATCGCGATCAGGGTGAGTTCATCGACTGATCGGTCGGCTGTCGCGCAGGCGTGGCCGATCCGCTCTCGGACGGCAGCCAGGTTCTGCCGGACGTCGTTACGGCGGGCGTCCGGGTGACTCATCGCCGGACGCCCGCCGTGGCGCGGGGCGCGACCCTCAACCGTCGCGCGAGCTGGCGCATCGCAGGATTACTTGAGGAAATCAGGCACATCGAGTTCTTCGTCGAGCTCGACCGGCTTGCGCGCGCTCGAACCGGACGTGGTGGTGTGTGTCCACGACCCGCCGGTGGCCCCGGACGAGCCGGCACTGGGCTGGGCTGCACCGTTGCTGCCGGCCGGGTTCGAGCGGCTGGCACTGTTGACATAGCTACCCGACGGGGCCGCACTGATCGTCCCGTCGGCATTCTCCCGGCGCACCTCGACCTTCTTGTACGGCAGCTGGCCGGAATCGAAGCCGGCCGCGATCACGGTCACCTTCACCTCATCGCCCAGGGTGTCATCGATCACCGCGCCGAAGATGATGTTGGCGTCCGGGTGGGCCGATTCGGCAACCAGCGAGGCCGCATCGTTGATCTCGAACAGCCCGAGGTCCGAGCCGCCGTAGATCGACAGCAGCACGCCGTGCGCACCGTCCATGCTGGCTTCCAGCAGCGGCGAGGCGATCGCCATCTCGGCCGCCGCCCGGGCCCGGCCATCACCGCGGGCTGAGCCGATACCCATCAGCGCCGAGCCGGCGCCGCTCATCACGCTCTTGACGTCGGCGAAGTCGAGGTTGATCAGGCCCGGCGTGGTGATCAGGTCGGTGATGCCCTGGACACCGGACAGCAGCACCTGGTCGGCGCTGCGGAAGGCGTCCATCACCGAGACGTTGTGATCTGAGATCTGCAGCAGCCGGTCGTTCGGAATCACTATCAGCGTGTCGCACTCGGCGCGGAGCTGCTCGATTCCCAGGTCGGCCTGGCTGGCCCGCTTCTTGCCCTCGAACGAGAACGGCCGGGTCACCACGCCGATGGTGAGCGCGCCGAGCTTGCGGGCCATGCTCGCGATGACCGGGGCGCCACCGGTGCCGGTGCCGCCGCCCTCGCCAGCGGTAACGAACACCATGTCGGCGCCCTTGAGCACCTCTTCGATCTCGTCGCGGTGATCCTCGGCGGCCTTGCGACCAACCTCGGGCTGGGCGCCGGCGCCGAGGCCGCGGGTCAGTTCCCGCCCGACATCGAGCTTGACATCGGCGTCTGACATCAGCAGCGCCTGGGCGTCGGTGTTGACCGCAATGAATTCGACGCCCTTGAGGCCCTGCTCGATCATCCGGTTGACCGCGTTCACGCCGCCGCCGCCGACACCGACGACCTTGATGACAGCGAGGTAGTTGTGCGGTGAGCTCATGAATATTTCCTTCACTGGCTGTCGATCTTCGGCGTGGGCGTCTTCGCTGGTGCTGGCGTCCCGGGCGTGAGCCGTTGCCCGGCACTCCCCTTCAACTCTCACCCTCAAGTAGACCCTTAACGTTATGTCAACCTGACTGGTAACTGCGAAAGTAGTTCGCCGAATCCGACCGGCCGGAAGGCGCGCCGAGAAATCCACCGATCGGCAACTTTTTCCTTGCTCAGCAACCCAGATTGACGTGCGATCGGGGTCAGGCGCCCCGGCTGATCACCGAGCTGGGATCGCTGACGTCGAAGTAACGGCCGGGCTGGCCGACCAGGGCGTTGACCAGCTTGGCCTTGTCCGCGCTGCGGTCGGTGCCACCCCACATGACCGTGCGGCCATCGCGCAGGGTGAGCGTGATCGACTCGGTGGTCGGCGCCGCGATCAGGGCAACCCGCCGCGCCAGCGCCGCGGGCAGTGAACCGGCAACCGTGGCCGCCGCTGCCGAGCGCGCCTGGTCACCGGCCAGTTCGAGCTTGGGCAGGCCGGCCGGTGCGCTCGGCTGGGTCCGGAAGCTGACGTTGTCGGCATCGACCAGCGCCGCGCCGGCCGGCACCGCCCGGTAACCCACCGCCACCCGCTCGGTGACCT
>JBDSAN010000525.1:0-6198 GCA_039922115.1 Jatrophihabitantaceae bacterium | reverse complement strand
TTCTCGACGTTGGCCGCGGGATGAAGGTCGTCCCCCTCTTCGAAGTCCCACCCCAACCGGCCGGCGAGCAGCGCGGCCACGGTGGACTTGCCCGAACCTGAAACACCCATCAGCACCAGTACCGGCGACTGGGCGCGCGGAGCGTCGGTCATCGACACCAGCTCTCTCATGTAGTCGGTGACACCTGGACGTCGCCGAAACCACATGCTCTCACGCAGGTAGGTCGCAGGGGATGGGCCAGCCGTGTCGACCCGTGCGGTTTGCTCGGCGCTGCGCCATAGTGATGCATGCTGCTCGAACGGGCTGACGCGCTGGAAATGCTGCGTGCTGGTTTCGAGCGCGTCCGCGCCTCGGGCTGCGGCGAAGTCATGACCGTCAGCGGCGAAGCCGGCATCGGCAAGACCAGCCTCGTCCGCGCGTTCGCACCTGCGCTGGGCGGCGACGTGTATTTCGGCGCGTGCGACCCACTGCAGAACCCGCGACCGCTCGGC
Source organism: Jatrophihabitantaceae bacterium (assembly GCA_039922115.1). Lineage (GTDB taxonomy): Bacteria > Actinomycetota > Actinomycetes > Mycobacteriales > Jatrophihabitantaceae > Jatrophihabitans_A. The sequence goes on along the minus strand of JBDSAN010000525.1, from coordinate 5,707 downwards.
CCGCTGCGCGACATCGCAGCGGCAACGGACTCTGCCGAAGCGGCAATCCTGCGTGCGAACCTGGATCATCCTGATAGTCGAACGGAACTGTTCGCAGCCACCCTGGCGCTGCTATCCGGGCGGAACTCCGCCGTCGCGTGGGTGGTCGAGGACGCGCACTGGGCAGATGAGGCGACGCTGGACCTGCTCACCTTTCTCGGCCGCCGGGTAGCGAGCGTGCCTGCCCTGCTGGTGCTGACCTTCCGCGATGACGAGGTGGGCCGGACCCATCCATTGCGAGCGGCACTGGGCGAACTCCGCCTCGCCAGCAACAACCGGATCCGACTTGAGCGGCTGTCGTCGGCCGCAGTCGCCGCGCTGGTCGGTCCCCGACCGGTCGATGCCGGGCAGCTGTACGAGCTCACCGCAGGCAACCCGTTCTTCGTCCAGCAGTGCATCGACGAGTGGCCGTCCGCAGGCACCTTCGACGTGCCTGCGTCGGTTACCGATGCCGTGCTGGCTCGCGCAGCGCGACTCGGGCCGGCAGCCCAGGCGCTCATCTCGGCCTGCTCGGTGCATCCCGGCACGCTGACCCGGCGGCTGCTGGTCGAGCTTGCCACCGAACTCGGCGCAGCCGACGAGTGCGTGGAGGCAGGACTGCTCGTGGAGGCCCCGCAGGGCCTGGCCTTTCGTCATGAACTGGCCCGCCGGGCGATCACCGACTCGCTATTGCCGGACGAGCGACGTAACGCTCACCTGCGGGTACTCGACTCGCTGGCCTCGGCTCCGGACACCGACATCAGTTGGCTCGCGTTTCACGCCGAACTGGCCGAAATGGCCGGCCGGGTTATCGAGTTCGCACCTATCGCTGCTGCCCGCGATACCGAACTGGGGGCGTTGCGGTCAGCCCTGGACCACCTTCGCGCAGCGGTACGGCATGCCGAGCTGTTACCGGTTGCTGACGCGGCAGCATTGCATTACCGCCATGGACTTGCCGCTACTGCGACCGGGGTTTTTGCTGAGGCGATCGAGGCATTCACCCGCGCGGCCGGCCTGTGGCACGAGGGCGGTGACCCGGCTCGTGAAGCGTCGGCTCGCGCCGCGCTCAGCCGGCCGCTGGTCAACACCGGCCGCCAGCGCGAGGCGACCGAGTCCGTGACCCTCGCGATCGCCCTGCTCGAACCGTTCGGGCCGAGCCCCGGCCTGGCGCAGGCCTATACCTACCGGACCCAGCACCACATGCTTTCTCGCGAGTTCGGTGAGGCTGAGCGGTGGGCACAACGCACCCGCGACCTGGCCGTCACGCTCGAACGGGACGACCTGCTGGCCGAAGTGCACATCCAAGGTGGCGTTGCGCGGCTGATGTCCGGCGACGAGCGCGGCCTGACCGACCTGAACAACGGCATCGACCTCGCACGGCGACTGGGCCTGCACGAGCTGGTCGCGACCGGCTATTCGCAACTCGGATCCGGTGCCGGTGAAATCCGCCGCCACGACCTCGCCCTGCCCGCGCTGCGCACCGGTATCGCTTGGGCCGAGCAACACCAGCTTTCCAACGACTACGCACTGGCCTGGCTTGCCCGCTGCCTGCTCGACCTCGGTCAATGGGACGAGGCCACCCTGGTGGCAGCGCGACTGGTGGACAGCCCGGCGACGACTGGAATCTCTCGCTTCGTCGCCACCGCCACGCTTGGCCGACTGCGCACCAGGCGGGGCGATCCCGGTGTTTGGACCTTATTGGACGAGGCATTGCAGATTGCCCGCCAGACCGGGCACCTGCAGCGGCTATGGCCAGTAGCCGCCGCTCGGGCGGAGGCCGCCTGGATCGGCGGCGAAGTCAGCTCGGAATTGCCTTTGCTGGACGAGGCATACGCGCTCGCTCGGCGACTGAGCTATCCGTGGGCGATCGACGAACTGGCGTTCTGGCGCAGGCGGGCCGGCATAGTCGACGACCCGCCCGAGACTGCAGCCACACCGTTTCGACTGCAGCTGGTGGGCGATTTCGTTGCCGCGGCCGAGCAGTGGGATCGGTTGGGTTGTCCCTACGAGGCATCGCTCGCGCGCGCCGACAGCGACGATCCCGAACTGCTCCGACGTGCACACCTCGACCTCGACCTGCTCGGAGCACGAAGCCTGCTCGCCGTCACCGCGCAACGGCTGCGCGCTCTCGGCTCACCCGTCCCCCGTCGCCCGACCGGGGCGACCCGGCAGCACCCCAGCGGGCTGACCCGAAGCGAAGCCGAGGTTGCCGACCTCGTTGCCGACGGTCTGACGAACCGCGAGATCGCCGCGAGGTTGTTCGTCTCCGATCGGACCGTCGAGCACCACGTCTCGGCAATCCTGCGCAAACTCGACCTGCGATCACGGCGAGAACTGCGCGCGCTCAAGAAATAGGTGATTCTCACCCATGCTCGCGGCGCCGAGTCGATGAAGGCTTGGCGGCATGGCTCCAAGCGCGGGCCGCAAACCTCAGCAAAGGAGGGGCAAATATGCCTCGTTACCTGGTCGAACGCAGCTTCCAACCTGGCCTGGCAATCCCGCAGGACGATGCTGGCGCAGCGGCCTGCAGCGCGGTCGTCGGTCAGAACGCCGAAGAACTGGTGTTCTGGGTGCATTCCTACGTCTCGACGGACAACGAGAAGACCTACTGCATCTACGACGGACCGAACCCTGAGGCGATCCGACGGGCGGCTGCCCGCAACGACCTGCCGATCGACTCGATCACCGAAGTGCGGGTCCTGGATCCGTACTTCTACCAGGCTGAGGCGGTGCCTGCGCACGTCTAGCTGCTAGTGATCGTCTGTAGCGCTACGGCGGAGGCATCGAGTCAGACCTGAAGAACGTTACGGTCTAACTCGATGCCTCCGCCGTCGCTTCATCGCTCCGTCCTCGGCGGCTGCCGGTTGCCGCTCTGGCGATGCCGGAGCACTGTGGCTTGCATGGTGGCTAAGACGCGGTGGACGGAGCTGAACCCTGTTGTGCGTCGGCTGATCACGATCGCCGCCGGCGCCGAGGGCGTGCTGAAGATCGCCGCCCTGATTGACCTCGCCCGCCGCCCCGCTGACCAGATAAGGGGCAGCAGAGCGGGGTGGGCCGCCGCGATTGTCGTGACCAACTCGGCCGGCGTGGTACCCATCCTGTACTTCAAGCGAGGCCGAATACGCCGTCGTTAACAGGCAGATCTCGCTGCATCGACCGGCTGTTGTCCCCGCCTGGGATCGGTTCAGGCGGGAACACTGTCCGGGTCGTCCGGACCAGGCATCGGCTCGACCGGTGCCGGCGGCAGCGTCGCCGGGGTGTCCGGCGACAGCTCACCAGGGTCGTCTGGAACCGGCTCGTCAGGATCGATCGGCGGGTAGCTGTCAGGATCGGGCCCGGGTTGCACCATGCCCTCATTACACACGATGCTGCCCGGGTGACAGCGTTAGCCAGCCTGTTCGGCCAGCGCCGGTCAATTCGCTTGTCTGGAGCGGGATGTCCTGACAGCATCGCGCCATGCCGTCCAGCAATGTGGGCCCCACTGTTCCAACCATTTATGACGACCGCCGAGGCGGTGGCCCAAGAACGGCCCGAGGTGGACCTCGCGATGGCTCGTGAGGTGTTTCACGAGGCGGCGACCATGTTGCACAACGGCCTCGCCCTCGACGGCCTGGACGAGTACGACGCCAACGCCGTGGTCGCCGGGCTGTGCCTCGACCTCGTCGCCAAGAACCCCGGCGCCGCAGTCCGCGCGCGTGCGGCAGCGACCTTAGAAACACCCGGAGATCTGCACGATCCGGAAGGTGTGTCCGCCTCGTACCTGTTCTCGGCGACGATCCTGCAGCTCTGAGCTACCGGAACCTCACCACCGTCGTTGCCTCCGGCTCAGGCGACGCCCTCGAACGGTCGAACCTCGACCTTGCCCCCGCATGCCTTGGATCCCTCGGCCGCGATCTTGAGTGCCACGTCCAGGTCGGGCACGTCGATCACCCAGAAGCCGCCGATGACCTCCTTGGATTCCAGGTAGGGGCCATCGCTCAGCACCGGCGCCTCACCCTGCCCGTCGACCACGGTCGCCGCCGATGCCGAGGCCAGGCCACCGGCGAACACCCAGTAGCCATCGGCCTGCAACTTGTCGTTGAAGGCACCGGTCGCGGCGAACGCGGCCTCCATCTCTTCCTTTGACCCGTAGTTGCCGTACTCGGTGCGCTCGGCGGGGCCGTGCACCGTCAACATGTAATGCGCCATCTGACTTCTCCTCAGTTCTGACGGTCCCGATAACCGCCTCGTACTCCCACTACGAACGGCATCCCGTCCATCCGACAACCTGCCACACAAGAACTCTCCAGATCGAATTCTGCTGCGCATGTCGGATCTGCAGCTCGCCGTTCGTAGCTGGGGTATGAACGGGTCGCACCGGCGGCCCGCCGATGAAACGGAGCAGGACATGTCCACCTCGACCCAGACCACCCACACCGCCACCGACTACTCCTCGACCTCGCCGCGCCCGTCGGTCTACAAGCACGGCATCGCCGCTGCGCTCGCAGCCTCGATTGCCACCACCGTCCTTGCGGCGATCGCGTCGGCCGGCGGGGTCTCGTTCGCTGACACCTCGGGCAAGGGCATCCCGCTCGCCGGGTTCACCGAGCTGACGCTGGTGTTCTCGCTCATCGGCGTCGGCATCGCTGCCATCATGGCCCGCAAGGCACGCCGGCCGCGAACGACCTTCGTCCGCACCGCCGTTGCGCTGACGCTGCTTTCCTACGTGCCGGACCTCACCGTCGGTTTCGACGCCGGCTCGGCCGCGACGCTGATCGCACTGCACACCGTCGCCGCCGCGATCGTGATTCCGACGCTGGCGATGCGCCTCGCCCGCACCCGCTGACCCGGCGCTTACTGACCGGGCTGGGCATGATGGACGGGTGGATGTCCAACTGCTCAGCGAGTCGCAATCGGCGCAGCTACGACGCCGACCGTTCACCTACCGCGAGGTGGGACGAGCGACCGGCGTGCTGCCATCCGGCTATGACCACCTGACAGCAACGCGGCACCTGCCGGCCACGGCAAGCTTCGATCGGGTGACCGACGAGCTGATGAGTTGGCAGGTGCAAGCGCGTTCGGGGCTGCGAGTCGCTGCATCGTCGCCGAAGGTGGAGCTCGATGCGGTGATGCTGATGCGCTTCGGGTTCGGTCGGGCCTCGGTCGCGATCCCGTGTCGAGTCGTCACCGTGGTCAACGACGTCGACCGACGGGGCTTCGCCTACGGCACCTTGACCGGGCATCCCGAGTCGGGCGAAGAGGCTTTCATTCTCACCCGAAACTCCGACGGCGGCATCGACTTCACCATCACCGCCTTCTCCCATCCGGCATCCGCGCTGGCCCGCGCAGGCGGGCCGGTCACCAAGCGGGTTCAGCACTGGATGACCAACAGGTATCTCCGCGCGATTGGCTGATCGAGCAAGGACGGCGGCACCGTCAGTCGCGCAGCAACTGCCGGATCCGGTTCGCCAGAGCCTGCCTGCCTGTCGGGCTCGTTTCGTGGTCTCGTTGGTCCAGCAGCTGGGTGACCTGGCGCTGCAGGAGAGACTGCCGGGTGTACTCAGGTAACTGGACGTACCACTCGCCCTCGAACTGCTCGACAGCAATACCGCCATGGGCGAAAGCGTCCTTGATGACGTCGAACTTCTCGACCTCACTTGCTGTTTCGGTAACGGTCGCCACCCCACAGCTGGCGAGCAGTTCCGTGACG
>JBDSAN010000524.1:0-10963 GCA_039922115.1 Jatrophihabitantaceae bacterium | reverse complement strand
GCCGCCGGATCGGCTAGCCGAACCGGCAGCTGCTGCCAGCCTCGAAGTACCCGAGTCGGCCGGCTGACCGGGGCGCCGGCCAGCGCCAGCCCGGGGTAGCGCTGGAACAGGCTGCGCAAGCCGATCTCGCCCTCGGCACGGGCCAGCGCGGCACCGAGGCAGAAGTGCCGGCCGCCGGAGAAGGACAGGTGGCGGGCAGCGTTGGCCCTGGTGACATCGAAGCGGTCCGGATCGGCGAAGACGGCCGGATCCCGATTCGCGCCGGCCAGCACCAGCACCACCGTCTCACCTTGCTGGACTTGCTGATCGGCCAACATGATGGCCTGCCGAGCGACCCGGGCGGTGAGCTGGACCGGCGATTCCAGCCGCAGGATCTCATCCACCGCGTTGGGCCAGTGTCCTGGTTCGGCACGCAGCACCGCGAGCTGGTCAGGCTGGCGGGCCAGCAGGTGCACGCCGTTGCTGAGCAGGTTGACAGTGGTCTCGAAGCCGGCCGCCAGCAACAGTCCAGCGGTCGCGCGCAGTTCCAGCTCGTCCAGAGCCTGGCCGTCCGAACGAGCTTGGATGAGCTGGCTCAGCAGGTCGGTACCGGGCTGGCGCCGCAGCCGGTCGATGTGGCCGGTGAGCCAGCGGTCGAAGCCGGCCAGGCCGCGCTCGACCGTCCGGAACTGACCCAGCGGCAGTCCGATGTCCAGGCTCGGCGCGGCGAGCTCGCCGAAGTGCAACACGGTCGAGCGCTGATCGACCGGCACGCCGAGGATGTCGCCGATCACCGACACCGGTAGCTGCGCGCAGTAGCGCGATACCAGCTCGACGGTTGCGCCGCGCTCGGCAGGCTCGGCCAGCTCGTCGAGCAGCCGGTCGGCGGTGAGCTGTACCCGCTCGCGCAGGCCGGCAACAGCGCGGGCGGTGAACACCGAGGACACCAGGGTCCGGTAGCGGGTGTGCTCGGGTGGCTCGACTACAAGCAGGGACGGCGCCTGCAGCGGGTGCAGCGATAGCTGCCGGGTACGGCGTTCGAGCCATTGCATCGGTGGCGGGACGTTGCCGGCCAGGCTGGTCGTGCGGAACTCCTCAGCGCGAAGCACCTGCTGGCAGATCGCGTGATCGACGGTGATCAACGAGACGCGAGTGCGGCACAGCGGCCCGGCTGCTCGAATCCTTCGATAGACCGGGCGCGGATCGAGGCGGCTGGCCGGGTCGGCGATCAGCATCGCCTGCGGGTCGCCGCTGGCTGCCCAGCGCCGGCTCGCCAGCCGCACCAGGCCGTGTACCGCCAGCCAGCGCAGCAACTGCCGCCCGCTGGCCGGTGCTGCTGCCACCAGCCGTGCCGATCCGATGGCTCGCGACGCGGCCCGGCGCGAAGCTGGGGCAGGTGGGACAGGGGTGGCGTTCATGCCGCGATTCCATCCACTCGCTGTGCGTATCATGACCATTCCGACAGGCCACGCCTTATATACATTCCGCCAAACGATATCGCGATTACTCTCTGTTTCCAGTCAGCTGGGATGTGGTTACCACTCGATGTCGGGGCCGCGAAACCGTAAGCGCATTCGGCTCGCATTCCATCGATGATCAACTAATGGATGTGCGCACGTGAGAGCAATCACAATCCAGCCTCGGGCCCGAGGTCAGGCGGTTCCAAGGCTGGCCGGTTGACGGCCCAGCAAGGCTTGCTGCTCGCTCGTGCCGGTCGCTTCGTCGGAGTTTCCTCAAGTTTCTTAAGGCGATTAGCTACTTGACAGGCAGTCGACGTCGGATACCCGGGCGGGTTTCACCAATCAAACAAAACCAATTACTGTCTGTAGCAAGGTAGCCACCTAGCGTTCCGAAGGCCTTAACACCGACCAGATACCGCGTGTTTTGTAGCGGTAAAGTCACACCCGGTTACCTTCGAAATTTTCTTAACACGCATATTATTAAAGAGGTTTCGCGACATGTGATCTTGGTGTAGCTTTCGATTGCTGACGGATGCAAGGATGCTCGTATGGCCACGGTCGGCCGACCTTGATGCAACCAGATATTGGAACCGGAGTAGCAGGACATCACCACCGTCTGTTGTCGCTACAGACGTCAGCCGAACACTTAGAGGAAGGTGGCCGGAATGAGATTCGACGCCGGTTCGGTCACACAGGCCAGTTGGACGCCGCCGACCAGGATGCGTGCTCGGGCATCAGCCCGCCGAGGCCGGCTGCCAGTCGCCGCGGTACGTCCGGACTACGAGCTGATCCCGCTGAATGGCTTCCGGCTGATCACCCCCGGCCAGCGCCCCGCGCCGGCCGGTGCCATCTGCGCGGTCTCCTACCGCGCTGAGCTGCGGCCGTCAGCCTGGGAGGTGCTCAGCCACCTGTTCGATCCGCAGGCAGCGGTGGTCTCCCGGCACCGGCTGACCGGCGGCCGCCCGGTGGACGAGTTCGAGGCGGCCGGTAGCGACGACTCGGCCTGGTCGCTGGACTCAGCGATCGCGGCGGCAGCGAGCCTGCTCGGCCGGCCGGTGACCGAAACCGGTAGCGGGGCCGTGCTGGAGGCTGTCCGCGAGGACACCGCCAGCCTGGTCTCCGGAGACATCATCACCCGCGTGGACGGCAAGCCGATCGCCACCGCTGTGCAGTTGCGCGCGGCACTAGCCGGCCTGAACGCCGCGGAGCTGTCCGTACTCCGGGCACCTGGGCCGGGCAGTTCCGGCGGTGTGGCGCAGGTTCGGATCGCCCGCCACGCTGACGGCTCCTGGGGCATCCGGGTAGTCACCGCCGGCCGGCAACTCTGCCACGACCTGCAGGCGAGCTTCACGCTGCCCGACGACCTGCGCGGACCATCGCTCGGGCTGGCCTGCGCGCTGAGCGTGATCGACGCGGTGACCGGCGGCAACCTGGCGGCCGGCGGCATGGTGGTGGCCACCGGCACGGTGGACCTGGCCGGCCGGATCGGTGGCGTCGGCGCCGTCGAGTACAAGGCCCGCGCCGTCCGCGCGCACTCGCAGGTGCGCCGGTTCCTGGTGCCGGCCGACCCGAGCGACGACGTCGACGAGGCCCGCCGCGTCCTGACCGGGCACGCTGAAGTGATCGCGGTCAGCTCCCTCGCCGAGGCGGTTGAGGTGCTTTACGGGCCTAATTTGCTTAATTCGAAAGGCACCCACCGGTCACCTGACCGGAGATGGGTTGGCACCGCCCGGTAGGCACCCCACTCCGGGATGCCGCACACGTTTTGATTGGAGGGAACATGCGTTTCACGTCTAACCGCTGGTCGTCAAACCGGTGGTCATCTAACCGGTGGTCGTCTAACCGGTGGTCATCTAACCGCTGGTCGTCGAACCGTTGGTCAGCCGGCAGCATCGCATCGGTTGACAGCATCGAGCTATAGCTCGTTCAACGATGCTCACGGGCAGGGCCGTACGGTGGCTGGTCTCCACGGTACGGCCCTGACCTGGGCAGCTGATCGCGACCTCGTGCCGGTTACCGGTACCGATGCCGAGTTAACGATGAATGCACCATGTTTGTAAGGGTGACGATGTCGAATACGGGTAGCCGCAACCGCTGCTGAATCGGTTGCGCGAACGGCACCAGGTCGGTGCACTCGATCACCAGCGCGCCAAGGTCCGGATTGGCCTCGGCGAGCCCGTCCACCACCGACAGCACCTCGCGTTGCAGCCGGTCCACGTCCAGCTCAGCCCGCCGGCCTTCGAGCATCACCTCGCGAAACTCAGGCTGATCCTGCATGCCGGCGATGGCGACCGGCACCTGCTCGGCTCCAATTGCGGCCAGATGCCGCGCGGTCAGCGCCGACTGCTTGGCCACCAGCAACCCGACCCGCTGGCCGGGTAGCAGCATCCGATGCACCATCGGCAGCTGGATCAGGCTGGAGGCGAACACCGGGATCGACACCGCCGCCGCCAGTTCTTGCTGGAACAGCACCAGAAAACCGCAACCGGACGTGATCGCGCCCGCCCCGCGCGCCTGCAGGTCACGGGCAGCCTGGCAGAACGGCTCGATCAGGCTGGGATCGCCCTGGGTCACCACCCGGTGTGCGGTAGCGCCCTCGACCACCTGGTACAGCACCGGAAAGTCGAAGGTGCTGGTGTTGCGAATGTGCCCTGGAATCTTGGTAAAGATCGTTTCCAGGCACAGCACGCCGATCGCCACGTCGCCGGCCGTCATCGTTCACCCCGCTCGCTGCTGCCGATCGAGTAACGCCCGACCCGTAGTGGCGAGGCGTCCATCGCGGTCGGCTTGCCGTCCAGCAACTGGGCCAGCAGCTGACCGGCAACCGGAGCAAGTCCCATCCCGTTGTGCCCGTGGCCGGCGGCGATGCTGAGATTGCGCCAGCCGGGAGCGCGACCGATCAGCGGCAGGCTATCTGGCGTGCATGGTCGCAGCCCCACCCACACCTGCGGTTTCGGGTCCCAGGTCAGCGACGGCAGGTGCTCGCGCACGGTACGTACCAGCCGGGCCACCCGCCGCCGCGAGATCGAGCGGCTCATGCCGGCCAGTGTCAGATCGCCGGCGAAGCGCAGCCGATCACCGAGGGCGCGCACCGCCACCGTCCCCTCCACCAGGTGCACCGGTCCGCGCGGGCCGTTGCGGGGCCGCTCGACGGTGACCGCGTAGCCCCGAACCGGCTGGACCGGAAGCCGGATGTCCAGTTGCCGGGCCAGCGCGCCGGACCAGCTGCCGGCAGCTAGCACCACCTCGTCCGGGTGCAGCACGCCGGCATCGGTGACCACCCGCAGCACCGAACCGTCGCGCGCCTCGAAGCCCAGCACCGCGCAGTTGTCCAGCAGCTGTACCCCGAGCCCGGCCAGCACCTCGGCGAAGGCGATCGCGAAATCCGGGGCGTGCATGAATCCGCCGCTGTCGTTGTAGAGCGCGCCGGCTATGTCGAAGTCACAGTCAGGTTCGATCGCCCGCAACTCCTCCGGGCTGAGCACTCGCAACGGCACGCCGCCAGCCACCGCGACCGGAACAGCCTGGCGCGCTCGGGCGAAACTGGCGGGGGACTTGTAGGCCTGCACCATTCCGGTCGCGCTGAAGCCGGTGCCCGGGCCGGTGCTGTCGCGGGCCTCTCGCAGGATTTCCAGGCTGCGGCGCTTCATCTCCAGCATCACTGCTGCCACCCGGCGTACCTCGTCCTGGCTGCCGGCTCGCCGCAGCCGCAGCAGCCAGCGCAGCCGGTCCGGGTCCAGGGTCGGCGGTACCGCCAACCGATCATCGGGCCGCAACAGCGACCGCAGGCCGTTGCCGAGCGTGCCGGGCCCGGCCATCGGTGCGCCACCGATACCGACGAAGCCGGTGTTGCCGGATGAGCAGCCACGCGGATCACCGATCGTCATTCGCTCGACCAGCGTGACCGAATGCCCCGCCTGCCGCAGGAAATACGCGCAGAACAACCCGGCTATGCCCCCGCCGATCACAAGCACGTTCGGATCGGCGGGGGAGCGCCCGATCGGTGCCCCGGAACTCGCGATGGCCACCGGCTAGAGCGTGACTAGGTAGAAGGTCGCGGGCAGGTTGACCACGACCCGTTCGTAGATCTCGGCCTTGATCGCCAGGCCGGGTTCGGCGAAGGTGCCCGGTGGTGGCTCGGCGAACTGGATCGTCGAGCGGCCGGCGTCGAACAGCTGGGCGCCGTGCCCGAAGTCGCCGACCAGCGCGGTGCCGGGCTCGACCAACCGGGTCCGGACGATGAACACGCCGTTGTCCTCAAGGATCTGGATAAGCCGGCCGGTCTCGAGGTAGCGGTAGTAGTCGACCGGGTTGAGCACCAGCCCGTCGGCGGTGCAACCCTTCTGCTCGACCTCGTCGCAGGCTGCCAGGATGGTCGAGTCGAACGGCGCCTTGGCCGTCATCCGGCCGATCTGGGGCATGTTCAGCAGGCCGTGCTCGCCACACAGGATGGTGTAGTTCTCCTGAGTACCCAGCCGGACGATCAGCCGGTAGTTGATGAAGGACTCGAAGGTTTCCGGGTCCTCCCACAACTGCGGTGGCACCTGCACCCAGGCGGTGGTGGTGAGCAGGTCCGGGATCGGCGACTTGTGGAAGCTGTTGGACAGCTCCGGTCGCAACTCATCGGCCGGCTCGGCCGGGTCATAGGGCCGGCGCGGCGACTCGTGCCAGTAGTACGTGCGCGGATCGCGGGACAGGTCGACGACCTTGAGCATGTTGCGGGTCGGGTAGCGCGGCTTGCGCCGCGAACTGGTCAGCGAATCGGTGATCGTGACATCGAAGTCCACCCGGGCCGAGGTGCCGTCCCGGCCGATCGCCTCGAGAAACTGCTTGCCCGGCGACAGCTGGGTCTTGCGCTCGGCGACGACCTCGGCGAGGGTGCGCTTGATCGTGTCGGTCGCCGGCATCAGGCCAGCGGCTTTCGAGCCACGAACATTCCCCAGCCGAACTCGCCCCGGTCGATGGCCAGTTCGATCTCACCGCACGATTCGGCAAAGGCCAGGATCCAGTCGCGAGCGGTCTGGTCCTCGGTCACGGCGGCCCGTTCGGTTGCCATCTTGCCGATCACCCGGTAGGTCTGGCGGATCTGGGTCAGCAGGTTGCGCGCGACCAGGATCTCGAAGCCGGCCCGGATCAGCGCCTCCTGGTAGCCGATGAAGGAGAACCCGCTGTTCCAGCGAACCCGGTCATAGACGTGGGTGCGGCCACGCTCGCTGATGTCGGGCTTGGGCTGCAGGAAGTCGGAGAAGGCGAAGATGCCGCCGGGCTGAAGCACCCGGAAGACTTCGGAATGGGTCGTTGGCTTGTCCGGTACCAGGCAGAGCGCGTCCTGACTGACGACGTGGCTGAAAGTGCCGTCCTCGTAGGGCATTGCGGTCACCGAACCGTGCGTGAAGCTCACCGTCAGCCCTGCGTTGTCGCCGGTCAGCTGCTTGCGGGCGAAGTTGATCCGCTCGATGCTGAGGTCCAGGCCTTCGCCCTGGCAACCATGCTGCTGAGCAAGGTCGATCAGGAAGTTGCCACAACCGCAGCCGGCGTCCAGCACGTAGGAGGAGTCGTCGATGCCGGCATCGGCGGCCAGCACGTCCGAGGTGCGCTGAGCAGCGGCCTGGTAGTCATAGTCGGCCAGGCCGTTGAAGTAGCCGGTGTGTAGCACCCCCTCGCTGTCCCAGAAATCCAGGTAGGTCTGCGTGGTCTGGTCGAAGAAGCCTTCGACGTCCTGCTCGGTGAACGCTGGCCGAGTGCTGGTCATGATCTCGATTCCCCTTCAAATACTTGATAATTCGACATTGGACGGTGGGCTGACTGGTAACGGCGGGGCAGGCTGGCTCAGGTGAAGGTGTCGCGGCTGACTCCGGTCAGGTGCGCCAGGTCGGGACCGACGACGCTGGCGCCGCCATCGATCAGGTGCACGGTGCCGGTGACGAACGAGGCTCGCTCGCTGGCCAGGAACGCCGCGACCGCACCGATCTCGTCCGGACGGGCCAGCCGGCCCAGCGCACTGTGCTCGCCGATGGCAGCCAGCTGGGCCGCGACGTCGCCATCGCCGGCCAGCCGGGCCGCGGCTCGTTCGATCGGCGGGGTGCGGACGGTACCCGGCGCCAGCACGTTGACCGTGATGCCGGCCGGCCCCAGATCGGCAGCCAAGCCCTGGGCGAAGCGTACGAGCGCGGCGCGGGTCACCCCGGACAGCGCCAGCGGCCCGACCGGGACGACCGCGGTTTCGGAGGCCACGAACAGCAGCCGACCCCAGCCCGCCGCGCGCAGGTGCGGCACCGCCGCCAGCGCCAGGGCGACTGCCGGGTAGAGCACTTGCTCCACCGCTGCCTGGTAATCGGCCAGCTCGAAGGAGGCGGCACCACCGATCGGCGGGCTGCCGCCGCTGACCAGCACCACGTGTAGGCCACCGAAGTCCTCGGCCACCTGATCGACCCAGCGCCGGCTGGCCGCGCGATCGGTCAGGTCGACGACGCTGGCGCTGACCCGTCCGGTGGCGATCTCCTCCAGGCTCGCCGCTGCCTGCTTCAGCTGATCGGCGCCGCGCGCGCAGATCGCCACGTGCGCACCCTCGCGGGCGAGCTCGCTGGCAACAGCCAGGCCGATACCACTCGAACCGCCAGCGACCAGCGCGACCTTGTTCTCAAGACCCAGATCCAACGGTCCCGTCCTCTCGCCCGAGTTCCATTCCACCGGTCTTGTGCGCCGACTGCGCCGACTGCGCCGACTGCGCCGACTGCGCCGACTGCGCCGACTGCGCCGGCGGCGCCGACTGCGCCGGCGGGCCAGCAGGCTCGGCCGCCGGTTGCCGGGCCGCGCCGGAGGCCGGCCGGTCGCGCAGCGCGCCGCGGTGCCGGTAACCGTAGCCTCGCCCCATCGGCCAGGACACCAGCATTGCCGCCAACCTGGCCGGCCGGCCGAGCTGGCTGCGCCAGCGGTCGTCAGCGGGCCGGATCAGCGTGCTGCCGGTACGGAAGCGGTCCGGGTTGCCGGTCACGGTGTGGTTGGTGTGCAGCTGCACGGTCCGGCCGGCTACCGGGTTGCCGGCTGGCTCCGCACCGGCCAACCGCATCAGGCTGGCGATGGTGGCTGCCGGGTCGGCGATGAAATCCTCGTAGCGAAGCAGCATCGACTCGGCCGGGTAACGGCGCAGGATCGCCCGTGAAGCAATGTTGAACCCCCGCCAGTACGCGGTGCTCTTGGACGCCGACATGGTGTAGACGTAGTCCTTGGGCGCTCGCCACGAGTCGGCGACCGCGACCGGGTCCCGCACCAGGTGCACGAACACCGGCCGGATGCCCTCGAGGTGCGGCAGCAGCGCGGCCTCGCCGGGAATCTTGGTGGTATCGACGACCACCTGCGCGCCGGTCCGGTCGGCCACCGCCCGGTAGGTGCGGCTCATCAGCTCGGCATGCGCGCGCAGGCCGGCCGAGTCGATGCCGCGCCGCATGATCCGCCAGGTGTGCCGGGTCCGGGCGTAGCCGCGCTGGCGCCGGATCACCTCATCGGCATGTTCGGCGGCCGACATGCCAGCGGGCCGATCGATCGGCAGGATGTCGGCCCAGACCGGGCATTCGGTCAGCACCGCACCGCAGCCGCACAGGCTGTTGACGCCCCGGCCGGCGCCGTTCTTCCACAGGAAGTGCAACTCGCCGACGTGAAAGAATCCTGGCGCCTCGTTGAGGATGTTGCCGATGATGGTGCTGCCGTTGCGGCACCACCCGGTGATGCACAGCACCGTGATCGGCGCGCTGCTCGCAGGACTGTTCATCTATGCCACCGTCACTAGTTGAGGGCTCGGTTCGGAGATCAGCAGGGCCATGATGGCCGACACCACCGCACAGCCGGCGCCGACCACGAACACCGCCTCGTAGCCGAGGCCAGCCGCGACCACCCCGCCGAGCGGGCCCCAGACAGCCACGCCCAGATCCCAGAACGAGGTGTAGGCGCCGAGTGCCGCGCCCTGCTGGTGCTTGTCGGTACGGTTCATCACCATCAGCGCCAGCGATGGATGCAGCAGCGAGAAGCCGACCCCCATCACCAGGCTGCCGGCGATTGCCACCGCGAGGTTGGGCGCGGTCGCGATGATGAGCAGGCCGGTCGCTTCACCCAGCGCGCAGCACGCGGCCACCCGGCGCGGGCCGTACCTGTCCGGCAGGTGGCCGATCACCAGCCGGGTGCCGGCATAGACCGCGCTGAAGCAGCTCAGCACCACCACACCGGAATGGATGCCACGGGCCTGCAGGTGCAGCACCACGAAGGCGGCCAGCGCCGCGTAACCGCCGGCGGCCAGCGCCAGCGCCACGCCGGGTGCGATGGTGGTCCGGGGCAGCAGGCTGCCCCGCTTGGCACCGCTGGGATGATGCGGGGACGGGGCCACCGAACTGATCAGCGCCAGCGCCAGCAGCGGGGCGGCGACACACAGCGTCCAGACCGCGTCGTAGCCGATCTGCTTGAGCACCGCGCCGAGGAACGTCCCGACCGAGATGCCGCCCCACATGCTCACCCCGTAAAGCCCGATCAGCTGGCCGCGCCGGTTGTGCGAGGCCAGCGAGACGGTCCAGACCGCGCCGGCGGTGAACAGCGCCGCCTCACCGACGCCCAGCAGCAACCGGTCGGCGACCAGGCCGGCCAGCCCGAGCGGCAAGAAGTAGATCAGGCCGCCCACCGCGATGATCAGCGCGCCGGCCTGCATCACCAGCCGGTGGCCGTGCTGGTCGGCTCGCCCGCCGGCCAGCGGACGGACCAGCAGCGCGGTCAGCGCGGTGGCAGTCACGCTCAGCCCGACCGCGAAGTCAGCCGCGTCGTAGCGGTCCCGAACGAAGCCGGGCAGTACCGGAATCGCCGCGGTGAGTCCGACATAGCCGAAGAACAACCCGCCGAAGATGCCGATCAGCGCTGCTCGCGGAATCGGAGCCTGCTCGGCGGTATCGGTCATCGCGGTGGCCGCCGGTCGCACTGGTCGGGCAGCGCAGCCGCGACCCGGCGCACCGCGGCGATCAGCTGGTCACAGTCCTCGGTGGTCAAGGTGGATGACAGCGCGACGTCCACCGAATTCTGCAGGTAACCGGTGGTCACCGGCAGGGTGGCTTGGATCTCGGCGACGCTGGCCTCAGCGAACAGGAACCGCCAGTTCCAGAAAGCCCGGACGTTGGTGTCGCGGGACGAGCCGAGGTTGCGGGCGTCGATACCTTCGGCGCAGAGCGCATCGGCGAACCACTGCGCGTCACCGCCCGGCACCCGGAAGATGAACGCCTCGCCGAGGTAGGCATCGGTGGCCACCGGCTGGCGGATCTCGATAGCCGGCAGGTCGGCCAGCGCCGCCGCCACGTAGGCGTAGTTGCGGTGGAAGCAACCGAGCCGGATCGGCAGCCGCTGCAACTCGGCGCGCAGCAGCGCGGCCCGGATCTCGTCCATGCGCAAGCTCAGCAGCGGCAGGTCCAGATCGGTGTCCAGCGGCGGCGTGCTGTCGGTGAAGTGGCGGGCACACCGTCCCTCATAGGCCCCGGACAGCACCACCGCCCGCG
>JBDSAN010000523.1:0-3461 GCA_039922115.1 Jatrophihabitantaceae bacterium | reverse complement strand
CGGTCACCGAGCTGGGGATGTCCTGGGCGAGCATCCCGGTATCGGTGATCACGACGACGTCGCAGTCGAGCCGATCACGGTGCTCGGCAAGCAGGTTCTCGAAGTTCGGCGAACCTGATTCCTCCTCGCCCTCGATCAGGAACTTCAGGTTCACCGCCGGGCTGGTCCGGCCGGTGCTGGCCAGGTGGGCACGCAGGCCGAGCAGGTGGAACAGCAGCTGGCCCTTGTCATCGGAGGCACCGCGCGCTCGCAACAGGTCGCCGTCGATGGTCGGGTCGAACGGATCGGTCTGCCAGAGCTCGATCGGATCGACCGGTTGCACGTCGTGATGGCCGTACACCAGCACGGTCGCGGCGCCGGCGTCGCTGGAGGGCCACTCGGCATACACCGCTGGCAGGCCGGCGGTCGGCCAGATCTCCACGATTGGGAACCCGCACCGCCGGCACGCCTCGGCGAACCAGTCAGCGCTGCGCTGGACGTCGGCATGGTGGTCAGGCACCGCGCTGATGCCCTTGATCCGCAGCCAGGCATCCAGATCGGCGAGCAGTTCGGAGCGGTGTTCGGTAACGAAAGAGCGAACGTCATTGGTCACCGGCTCAGATTAGCGGTTGCCACTGTCAGCCTTCGATGGCGTCGACACCATTGATCAGTTGCCGCAGCTGATCGGCAGTCAGCAGGTCGGCCGGGGTCACCGTGGCTTGCCCACCGACGTAGTAGAAGGCAGCGCCGACCCGGTCGAGTTCGGTGTCCGCGATACCGCAGATTGCCGCCCAGGCCAGCCGGTACAGCGCCAGCTGGACGGCCTGCGCGGCCGCCCGCGGACCGGTTGGCGGGCGGCCGGTCTTCCAGTCCACCACGGTGTAATGACCGTCCGGGCCTTCGAACACCGCATCCATCCGGCCCCGAATGACCCGACCGCCCAAGGTCATCTCGAAGCTGACCTCGACCGCTACCGGGGTGCGATCTGCCCACTCGCTGCGTTCGAAGGATGCTTTCAGCTGATCCAGCTCGGCGGCGTCGGCCAGCTCGTCCATCGCGCCGGGCAGCTCGTCGATGTCGAGCAGGCTGTCGGCCGACCAGCGCTGTTCCAGCCATTGGTGAAAGGCCGTTCCACGCCGGGCGCGCTGGGCCGGCTGCTGCGGGAGCGGTCGACGCAGCCGGCGGGCCAGCTCGTCGGCATCGGCTGACAGCGCGACCACGTCGGACACCGAGAGCTGGGTCGGCAGCCGCACCTCGATCTCGGTCGCCGCCGCGGCAGCGGCCCGCTCGGCCAGCAATAGCCGGGCATCGCGCACCCAGCCGCCGATCAGGTCCGGGCCGGCCGGCTCTGACTCGTCGGCAGGTTCTGGTTCCTCGGGCGGTTCTGGTTCCTCGGGCGGTTCTGGGTTTGGCTCGTTGGCCGGCGCGGGTTCGTCGGCCTCGAGCAGCCGATCAGCCTCGGCCGGCACCCGACCCAGCGCTGCCAGCACCGCCTCGGCCGCGCGTTCCAGTTCCTCGCGCCGGCCGGCCAGCGGATCAGCCGGCCAGCGGATGCCGTTCTCATCAGCGGCCAGCGGATTGCACTCATCGGCGGCAACCTCGTACCAGTGCTCGATGCTGATCTCGCCGGCAGCTACACCGCCGGTGCCGGTCGCCTCGGCCAACTCGGCCAGGAAGACCGACGGGGTGCGCGCCTTGCTGCCGGTCCCCCACGCCGCACCGGATGCCAGCAACACCTTGCGCGCACGGGTGAAAGCCACATAGGCCAGCCGGCGCTCCTCACCGAGGTGGCGTTGCCGCAATTGCTCGCGATGCGCCTGCAGCCGCTGCTCGGCATCGCCGCGATGCTCGCAGCCGGCGAAGTCCAGCGTGGGCAACTGGTCACGATCGCCGCGCAGCGACGACGGCACCAACGCCGGGGTGCTGGCCCAGTCATGGCTTTTCGCCTGATCGGGAAAGCCATCGGTGACCAGGCCGGCCACCGCGACCACGTCCCATTCCAGACCCTTGGCTCCGTGCACGGTCAGCACCTGCACCCGGTCCGGCGCAACCTCGACGGTGGCCGGCTTGAGCCCGTATTCCTCCAGCTCGGCCGCCTTGAGATAGCCGAGAAAGGCCGAGATGCCCGAGCCGGCCCGATCACTGACGAAGCGGGCCGCCTCGTCGATGAACCGATCGAGATTCGCCCTACCCGCCAAGGCTGAATACCCACCGCTGGGACGGGCCGCGATCTCGACGTCCAGGCCGAGTTCGATCTCGATCTCAGCAATCAGATCCGGCAACGGCAGGTCCAACCGGCGTCGCAATCTGCGCAGCATGGCCGCGCACTCGGCGAACCGGCGGTAGCCCTCGACCGAGTACTGACCCGGCTCACCGAGATCGTCCAGCGCCTCGATCAGGGACGCCTCGACCCGCTCGTCATCGTCGCGCTCAGCCTCGCCGGCCGGCCCCGAGCCGGGTCCGGAGTCCGGGTCGGCGCCGATCGCGGTTGCCTGTAGGTGGCTGCGCACATCGGCCGCGATCAGCCGCGCCTGCCGGCGGGCATGCTCGTGCAGCGCCACCAGGTCAGCAGGCCCGATCCGCCACCGCGCGCCGGTCAGCAACCGGGCCAGCGAGCCGCCCGCGTTGTGATCGGCCAGCACGGTCAGCACCGCCCGCACATCGGCGATCTCAGGCAGCGTGAGCAGGCCACCGATATCGACCACTTCAACCGGCAGACCGGCCTGCCGAATAGCCTGTGCGAGCAAGGCGATTCCAGAACGCTTGCGGACCAGGACCGCCATCGTCCGCTGGCCGGCCGTCCAGTCCTGCCGAGCGTCCCACTCGGCGCGTAGCTGGCCGGCCAACCAGCTCGCCTCGCTGACCACGGTGTCCAGGTAGGCAGCTCGAACGTCGCCCGGCGGCGCGTCCGGGCGCGGTTGCAGCGCCAGCTCGCCGGGCCGGCGCAACGGTTCGGCGACCAGGTTGGCCACCTGCAGGATGGCGCGATCATTGCGCCAACTCGTCATCAGCGGATAGACCGTCGCGGGCTGGCCGGCGACTGTACGGAACCGCTCACTGAAGCGCCCGATGTTGCCGGCGCTGGCGCCACGCCAGCTGTAGATCGACTGCAGCGGATCACCCACCGCGGTGACGGCGCGGCCGTCGGCGAACAGCCCGGACAGCATCTGGATCTGGGCGAAACCGGTGTCCTGGTACTCATCGAGCAACACCACGTCGTAGCGGGATCGCTCGATAGCTGCGACCGGTTCGATGCTGGCCAACCGGCTTGCCAGCACCATGTGGTCGGAGAAGTCGAGCAGGCCGTCCAGCCGTTTCTGCTCGGCGAACAGCTCCACCAGCGGCAGCAGCTCGTTGCGCCGGGTCAGGCTGTCCAGCAGCTTCTCGACGATCTCAGGCCATTCCCGGCTTCGGCTGCGCGGCTTGAGCGGCAGCGGCTGGAGCTCGGCACGCAGCCGCCGTTCCAGCTCGCGGACCTGATG
>JBDSAN010000522.1:0-2524 GCA_039922115.1 Jatrophihabitantaceae bacterium | reverse complement strand
ATGGAAGCGACCATCGTGTTCCTGAGCCCGCTCCGGGCCCCTTCAGACACACGGGTTGGAAAGCTGTCCCAGGAGGTGCGCCGGATCCGCGCGGCTTGATGAACCGATCAGCCGGACGTGCCGGTCTGGTCGTCGGTGCGTTCGGCCGGCGCCGTCCAAGGCCCGGCTCATCGCTTCAAGGTGCGCCAGCAGGCTTGCCTCGTCCACCTCTAGGCTGCCTCGAAATGCCTCGATCGCGATGCTGAACGAGGCGAAACAAGCCTCGGTCGCGCGGATTCCGGACGGGCTCAGCGACAGCACCACCGAGCGACCGTCAGCGGGATTGCGCCTGCGTTTGAGGTGGCCGTTGCGTGCCATTCGAACCAGCATGCTCGAAAGGGTGCTTGCCTTCATGCCCAGGGTGCTCGCCGGCTGGGTCGGAGTGGTCGGCTGCATCAGCCGCAGCGCGCTGTACACAGCGAACTCGGTCGGCGGCAGCGGCGCCTCGGCCATGGCTTGCTGCAGCAGGTTCGACTGCTGTTGGGCCAGCGCGAACAGCAGCAGGAACGGCCCGCGGAACTCCAGTCGTCCCATCCCTGAACTGTAAACGGGCCAGCGGCGCCGACGCTCGGAACCACCGCCGTTAGCAAAACTAGCTCGCCGAGCGCGACCAGCACGCCGCCGGCCGCATCGCCAACCGAATCGGCGAGGCCGGGCTACCTGGTTCAGCGGATTCCTACCGGTTCCCGGCCCTGTGCCACGCTCGGAGCTGCCGGTTCGGTATGGGTCGCTGACATCAATGACAACTCGGTCAGCCGGCTCGATCCGGCGACCGGCAA
This sequence comes from Jatrophihabitantaceae bacterium, assembly GCA_039922115.1. GTDB lineage: Bacteria > Actinomycetota > Actinomycetes > Mycobacteriales > Jatrophihabitantaceae > Jatrophihabitans_A. The sequence continues at coordinate 1,706 of JBDSAN010000522.1, read as the reverse complement.
GGTGCTGGCCACCATCGCCACCGCAGCCGGTCCGTGCGGGATGGCCTTCGGTGCTGGGGCGATCTGGGTGGAGGACTACACAGCCTCGGCGCTCACCAGGATCGAGGTGAGCACCGACCGGGCCAGCACCGTCCCGGTCGGGTCATCACCGTATGACGTCACGTTCGCCGCCGGCGCGGCCTGGGTCACCAACTACGGCGATGGCACCGTCAGCCGGGTCGATGCGGTCACCAGGCGGGTCAGCACGATCAAGGTCGGAAGTCAGCCGATCGGCATTGCGCCGGCTTCCGGGGCGATCTGGGTCGCTGACTCAGGCAGCGGCCAGCTCTCGCGCATCGATCCGGTCAATTCCACCGTCCGCACGCTGGACTTCGGCGGCACCCCGAGCTGGACCGCCTACGACCAGGACACCGTCTGGATCGGCGACCAGCAAGCCGGCGAGATCGCCCGGCTCGACGCTGGTACCGGCCGGATCGTTCGGCGCAGCAAGGTTGGCTCGACGCCCAACGATGGCGACGTATTCGATGGTGGCGTCTGGTTCCCGGACAAGGGCGGTGCGCTGTACCGGCTCGATGAGCGCACCGATGCGGTATCCGGCCCGTTCCCGATCCAGGCCGGTAACCCGTTCGTGCTGTCGGGCTACCGGGGCCGGCTCTGGATCGCCGACTTCGGTGGCACCGACACGATCGTGATCGATCCGGCCAAGGTGCGACCGCCTGCTTGAGCCTGGCCGGTTGGCGGCCCCGGCGAGCCCGCGGAACTCGTCGGGAACCTTCTGAGCAACATCGGTCGTTGTCCAGATGAGCGGCAATGTGAGCCGTCAGGCGGGGTAGCCGCCAGGTTGAGCTAGGGGAGGCGACAGTGGCCAGTAACCCTGTTTTGCGGGGTTTTGAGAAGACCGGACGTCCCGGAGTGTCGGGGCCGAAGGGGCGTGCGGTGCCGCCACCGCCATCGGCGTCGCAGCTGAACGAGTGGTACGCGCAGCCGGCTTTCGGCCAGCAGCCGGCCGCCGCGGCCCCGTCCCGCTATCTCACGCTGGACGACGTCATCACCCGCTCGGTCGTGCTGTTCGGTGCGCTGCTGCTGTCGGCCGGCGTGGCCTGGTTCGTGATCCCGGACAGCGCAGCCATGGGCGTCGCCCTGATCGGGGTGCTCGGCGCGCTGGGACTCGGGCTGTACATGGGCTTTTCCGGTAAGGCCAACGCGGCCACCACGATCACCTACGCGGTGCTCGAAGGCTTGGCCCTCGGCGCGATCAGCGAGCTGTTCAACCGGCAGTGGCCGGGCATCGTGGTGCAGGCGATCACCGGCACCATGATGGTGGCCGGTGGCGTGCTGGTGGTCTACAAGACCGGCGCGGTGCGGGTGACCCCGAAGTTCACCAAGATCGTGTTCGCCTCCACCCTGGGCGTCTTCGGTCTGATGCTGGTCAACGTCGTTGCCAGCATCTTCACCCCGGGCGGGCTCGGCCTGCGCACCGGCGGTGCGATGGCAATCGGGTTCAGCCTGCTGTGCATCGTGATTGCCGCGTCCAACCTGATCCTGGACTTCGACATGATCGAGCAGTCGGTGCGCCGGGGCGTCGATGAGAAGGTCGGCTGGTACCTGTCCTGGGGCTTGCTGGTCACGCTGGTCTGGCTGTACCTCGAGATCCTGCGCCTGCTCAGCTACTTAACCGGGCGCAACAACTAGCCGGGTACTGTGTG
>JBDSAN010000521.1:0-3076 GCA_039922115.1 Jatrophihabitantaceae bacterium | reverse complement strand
GCCGGTCCAGGTGCGGCAGCGGCGAGTCCACCGCGACCCGGGCGATCGGCAGCGTGTCGGCAGCGTGCCGGTCGCGGCGGACGGACGGTTTGCGGGCCGGTGCGCTCGGCCTGCCCGGCCGGCCCATACCGGGCAGGCTCGGTGCCTGCGGGTCGTCCGGACGGCTGGCGCTCACCAGGCATGCCTACCAGCCGCCGCCGACGGGAATCCGGCCCGGCGGCCATGCGCGACCTTGGCCCTGAATCGGCGACGGAACCAATACTTAGACACAATGCCTAAAGAAGCATTAATCCGACTCTCGCTATTTGCCTGCTAAGTAACTTAATGGTGTCCGAAATCCCCCTTGTTAGGAGACCAATCAATGCCTGCTGAATACTCGATCACCCGCTTGGGCGGCAGGCTGCTGCCTGCCGCGCTGGCGATCACCGTCGCCGCCACCGCGCTGCTGGCGGGTAGCCCGCACGCTCAGGCGGCAAGCCTGCCAGCCAACACGCTGACCGGTCATACGGTGCTCGTCGTTCCTGCAGGGCGCACCGTCTCAGCCACGGTGGGCGCCAGCCACCTTCGGGTGGTCGGATCCACCACCGCAACCACTTGCACGTTCAACGTCTTCACTCCGTTCCGCTACTACGGCGGCCCGTACGGCGGTGGTGAGGAAGGTATCGCCAACATCCAATGCGCTGGAAACGTCAGCCAACTCTTCATCGAGGTCGGGCTGTTCAAGAACGGCACCCAGGTCACCTACAACTCCAACACCAGCAGTTTCACCAATCTTGTGGTTGTCGATACCGAGTACCCGGTATCGGCCGGCAACTACTACACCGGCGCCGACGGCACCGAGACCGATGCCGGCGCCACGACTACCTTCGCCTACAGGACCAGCTCGACGGTCTACCTGCACTGACCCGAACAGACGAGAGCGGGGCTGGACCCGAAGGTCCAGCCCCGCTCTCACTACAACGAACGGACGGACTAGCTGTTGGCCAGCTTTGCCAGCTGATCGGCGCGGTCGGTGCGCTCCCAGGTGAAGTCAGCGTGCTCGCGACCGAAGTGGCCGTAGGCAGCGGTGGCCTGGTAGATCGGCCGCTTCAGGTCGAGGTCGCGGATGATCGCGGCCGGGCGCAAGTCGAAGGTCTCGTTGATCGCGTCCTCGATCTTCGACACCGGCACAGTCTCGGTACCGAAGGTCTCCACGAACAGCCCGACCGGCTCGGCCTTGCCGATCGCATAGGCGACCTGAACCTCGCAGCGGCTGGCGAGCTTGGCCGCGACCACGTTCTTGGCGACCCAGCGCATCGCGTACGCGGCCGACCGGTCGACCTTCGACGGGTCCTTGCCCGAGAACGCGCCACCGCCGTGCCGGGCCATGCCGCCGTAGGTGTCGACGATGATCTTGCGGCCGGTCAGGCCGGCATCACCCATCGGGCCACCGGTGACGAAGCGGCCGGTCGGGTTGACCAGCAGCCGGTAGTTGCTGACGTCCAGGGTGGTCAGTGCCTCGACCACCGGCTTGACGACGTGCTCCTCGATGTCCGGCTTGAGCAGGGTGTCGAGGTCGATGTCCTCGGCGTGCTGGCTGGAAACCACCACGGTGTCCAGCCGGGCGGCCTTGCCGTCGACGTACTCGATGGTGACCTGGGTCTTGCCGTCGGGACGCAGGTAGGGCACGGTGCCGTTCTTGCGAACCTCGGTCAGCTTCTCGGCCAGCCGGTGCGCCAACCAGATCGGCAGCGGCATCAGCTCGGGGGTGTCATCGCAGGCGTAGCCGAACATCAGGCCCTGGTCGCCGGCGCCCTGGGCGGCAATCGCGTCCTCAGAGCCCTCGACCCGCGCCTCGTAGGCGGTGTCGACGCCCTGGGCGATATCGGCGGACTGGGCGCCGATCGACACGCTGACGCCACATGACTCACCGTCGAAGCCCTTGCGCGACGAGTCGTAGCCGATGCCGAGGATGGTCTTGCGGACGATCGAGGGAATGTCGGCGTAGGCGTTGGTGGTGACCTCACCGGCGATGTGCACCTGGCCGGTGGTGATCATGGTCTCGACCGCAACCCGGCTGGCCGGGTCCTCGGCCAGCAGCGCGTCGAGGATCCCGTCCGAGATCTGATCGGCGATCTTGTCCGGATGCCCTTCGGTGACGGACTCCGAAGTGAATAGGCGACGGCTCACGAAATGCTCCAATGTTGTCAGTAGTGAAGGCCAAGTCTATCGACTGAGCAGGGAAACGATCGCATCGCACAGTGCAGATGCGAGCACAGTTTTGGGCCCGAGCGGCACCTCTACCGGATCACCGGCGGGACTCAAGATCACCGCCGCGTTGTCCAGGCGGCCGAAGGCCAAGGTCTCAGACACCTCGTTGACCACGAGCAGGTCACAGCCCTTGCGAGCGAGTTTCGCCCGTCCGTGGCTGAGTACATCGCCGTTGGCATCGCCGGTCTCAGCGGCGAAGCCGGCGATCACCGGCACCGTCAGGTGGCCGTCGGCCCGCGCCCGCACCAGCTCGGCAAGCACGTCCGGGTTGGCCACCAGCTCGACCGGGGCCGGCGCGGCATCGGTCTTCTTGATCTTGACCGGCTCAGATTGGGCAGGCCTGAAGTCAGCGACGGCGGCTGTCATCACGATCACGTCGGCATCCTTGGCCACCGCGAAGGTCAGCTCGCGAAGCTGCTCGGCGGTGGAAACCGCGACCAGCTCGACGCCGGCCGGTGCGGGCAGCTCGACGTTGGCGGCGATCAGGCTGACCCGAGCGCCCCGCGCCGCCGCGACCGAGGCGAGGTCGAAGCCCTGCCGGCCGGAGGATCGATTGCCCAGGAACCGCACCGGATCCAGCGGCTCGCGAGTGCCGCCGGCGGTGATCACCACTCGGCGGCCGGTCAGGTCGGCCGGCAGCGCGTCCGGCCGGTACAGCAGCAGCTCGGCAAGCCGGGCGATCTCGGCCGGTTCCGGCAGCCGTCCCTTGCCGGTATCGCTGCCGGTCAGCCTGCCCTCACCCGGTTCAAGCACCACCGCGCCACGGGCCCGCAGGGTGGCCACGTTGGCCACCGTCGCCGGGTGCTCCCACATCTCGGTGTGCATC
>JBDSAN010000520.1:0-3863 GCA_039922115.1 Jatrophihabitantaceae bacterium | reverse complement strand
GGTTCTTCGGCGGCCGTGAGCTGGACAACGGCCGACCGGTCGACACGGCCTCGGCGGGGCAGTCATGAGTGCCCGCGCGGCCGCCTCGACCACGCCTGGCTTGTCCACGGCGGCGGTGATCGCCAAGGCCATCGAGCTGATCGAGACGACCGGGCTGGAGGCCCTGTCGATGCGGCGCGTGGCCGAGGCGTTCGGCATCCAGGCGGCCTCGATCTACTGGTGGGTGACCAGCAAGGACTGCCTGCTGGACCTGGTCGCTGACGAGCTGACCCGGCAGGCGGCGCAGTACTTGGCCGCCCGGAAACGGCCCTGTGGCACGCCGGCGTTGCAGCTGACCCACCTGGCCTACCTGTACCGGGGTTTCCTCTACGCACACCCGCAGTCGGAGCTGCTGCTGGCCAGCCGGCTGGTCGCCGGTCCGCACCGTGCGCGGCTGGTCGGCGTGTTCATCGAGGACCTGGTCAGCACACACGGTGTGCCGGCTGCGCAGGCCACGGCGGCCGCGGCTGCGGTGCGCAGCCTGGTGCACGGCTGTGTGATCGAGCAGCACGCGCGTCACGCTGTCATCGTCCCGGCCACCGGGCAGGCGGGCGAGGCGAGCCTGGGCGAGTTCCAACAGGCGATGGCTACCGCGACCGTTGATGCCACCGGTCAGGCGCGGTTGAGCGGCCCGCCCGCGACTGGCCTGCTCGCCGCATCCACCGATGTCGCTGTCGCGGTGCAGGCGATGATCACCGGTCTGCTCAGCGTGGCTGATCAGGCTGACCGGGCCGAACAGGCTGTGTCATGACCGGCCCGGGCGCCGACACCGTGCCGGTGACGGGGAACTGGCGGCTGTGGCTGGTCTACCAGGTGTGGCTGGCCCAGGAGTGGCTGATCTCCCGGCTGCTGCCGTGGGTAGGCGTCATTCTGGTCCTGGAGTGGGAGCGTCGGCTGCTCACCGGCGGCGACGCTCGGACGGTCTGGCTGTTGGTGGGTGTGCTGCTGGTTGCCGATGGGCTGGGGCTGCGGGCCTTTCTGCGGTGGCGCCGAACCGCGGTCGGGTCCCCGGCGAGCTGGCGGCAGGCGCTGGCGGTGAGCTGGGCCGGCTACGCCTTGGACTGGGCCGGTCTGCTGACGGTGGCGATCCGTGCCGGCAGCGGCCAGCCCGACTACGGCGCGGCGCGGGCCGTGATCGCGGCCGGGGTGCTCGCGTGGGCGCTGATCTCGATCGCCCGGCGGCGGGCGCGGACCCGTGGCGGGCAGTGGTTGGCCTTCGCGGCCAGTTGCCAAGACGCGGCGGCCGTCCTGCTGCTGGCCGGCTACTGGGAACCGGACCTGGCCCGCCATGTTCGCCTGTTCGAGGTCACCGGCCTGCTGTGGCTGGCGCTGCTGGTGGGCGTGCTGCCGCTCGGGTCGGTGATCGGCCGCGAATTCGGCCTCTCGCACAGCGTGTCGGCGGATGCGCAGGAGCAGTCATGAGCACCCCGGTGATCGGCGAGCGCGCGCGACGGGTGCATCAGTTGCGGGAGTTGCTGGGCCGGCACGCCGACCGGCTCGGGCTTCAGGCGACGAGCCTGCGCAGCCCGCGGCCCGGGGTGCTGACCGCACGCAGCGATGCCGGTGAGCTGCTGACGATCGAGATCAGCCTGTATCCAAGGGGGCAATGGTGATCCGGCGGATGCTGGTCCGGATGGCGCGGCGGCGGCTGATGGCTGCCGCAGTGAGCGCTGCGGTGGTGGCGCTGGTGCCGATCGGGGTGTATCGCAGCGGCACGTTCACCCTGCCCTCGGTCGGGTCGGTCAGCTCGCCGGCCGGCGGGTCGCTGGTGATCGCGGCCGGGCCCGGCTGGACGGCGGGCGGGCTGGACGGGCCGGTGCCGGCCCCGCGCTCGTGCCATTTCCGGCACACAGCGACCGGGCAGCTGCTGCCCGATCCGGCGTGCACCCCGGGCGCGATCGACCAGGCGGTGACGCAGGGGACCCTGTCGGCCACGATCTGCCGGCCGGGCGGCTACACCAGCAGCGTCCGGCCACCAGTACGCCTGACTGAGCCGATCAAGCGGCGGTTGATGGCCGCCTACGGCCTGCCCTGGTCCCTGGCCTCGCAGTACGAGCTGGACCACCTGGTGGAGCTCAACGCCGGCGGCGCGTCGGATGTCCGCAACCTGTGGCCACAACCCAACGTCTTCGCTGCCGGGTCGGGCCAGGCCCGTTCTGCCTTCGTTCACAACGACAAGGACGCGATCGAGGCCTACACGTTCCACGCGATCTGCCGGCACCAGGTCAGCCTCACGGCGGTGCAACACGCGATCGCCAACAACTGGACGACCGCCGTAGCGGTCATGGGGCTATCGCCGATCCCGAAGGGATACCGGGGATGAGCGCGGCGAGCAGGTACGCCGGCCGGGCACGGTCGGCCGGCTGGAGCCCAACGGAGCGGGCGGAGCTGGTGCGGCAGTCTTTGCTGGCCATCCTCGCCGATGCCGCATTCCCCATGTCGAACAAGCAACTGGCTGCCGCGCATTTTAGCTACGCCTGCTACGTCAACTGGCACCTGAACGTGCTGCAGCGTGCGGGCACAGTGGTCCGGCGCCACCCGGCCGAGCCCGCCTCGACCTGGCCGACCTATTGGTGGCTGCCCGACCGGCCGTCCGGGGTGTGTGCGGTGTGCGGTGTGGCTGGTGCCGGGTTCGTGCCGCCGCTGCTCGATGTCGAGGAGATCCGCGGCCCAGCCTGGTCGGGTGGGCCGGATCAGCTGCTGTGGCGCGAGATCACGGAACGGCCCGGCACCGGCGGCTGGGTGTGCGCGGCCAGGGAGCACGCCATCGCAGTGATGAGGCAGACGCGCCGCGCGGCCGCCGCACCGGCGCCGCTGAGGGATCCACCCGGGATCGGCGCCGGCCCGACCGTCGACGTGGAGGTGCCGGTGACGTGGAAGGCGCGGCCGGCATGACCGAACAGCCAGCAATAACAAGCACATGGGAGAGATGAGCACCGTGGCCACAACGACACCATCGCAACCGGTCCAGCAGGCACACCACGACGCCGACGCGTCGTGGCCACACACGCCGGCTGAGGCGACCGCGGCGCGGCTGGAGCGGTTCTATCTGGTCCGGGCGCAGCTGATGCTGGGGATGGTCGATGCCTACCCGTCCTCGTCGCGGCGCTGGTCGGAGGGGTTGATCACCGCTGCCGATTCCTACGGGCTGGCGATGCTGCTGCACCGGATCGGCTGGTCCTACCCGGTGGTGGCTGACTGCCTGGCCCAGCAGTTGTGGCTGGACCTGGACAACGACGCCGCGGTGGGCTCGCTCGTGGCTGAGTGGCTGACCGAGCGTGGGCTGGACCCGGAGGCGATCCGCGCGACCGGTGAGCGGGTCGCCCGCGAGCATCGGCCCCGAGCCGAGGTTGCGGTGCTGCGTAAGGCCGTCGAGGCGGTCCAGGAGCTGTGCGACAGTGTCGAAGACGCTGGCCGGCCGGTACCGGATGTGGTGGACGCGCAGTGGCTGCTGGAGGTGATGGCCAGCGCGGCCGAGGCTGGTAACCCGGTCCAGGTGCAGCCCGTTGCGGTGGCTGCTCCGCCGGACGAGGACCCGTGGGCAGCCGCGGCTGCCCAGCACGGGGCCGAACAGTCACCGGAGGTGTCGGCATGAGCCGGCGGGAGGACCGCCGCGCCCGGGCGGCGATCGAGGAGCTGACGCCGTGGCTGCGGGCGCCGATGGCCGGAGTCGGGGCACGACGGATCACGGTGTTCAGTCCGCAGGCGACCAAGACCACCACGTTGGCGATGGTGTTGTGGGTGTTGGCCGAGGCCCGCGGTGACCAGGTGCTCGGGGTGGACGCCAATCCGGATAAGGGCAAACTGCGGGCCCGGTTGTGCCC
>JBDSAN010000519.1:0-3078 GCA_039922115.1 Jatrophihabitantaceae bacterium | reverse complement strand
GTAAGGCGCTCGCGATCTCGACCACGGTGCTGAACTCTACCGGTGGAACGATCACGACCTACGCGTTGATGGACGGCCTCGGCCGGCAGATTCAGACACAGGAAGGAATGGACGGTACCGATCCGTCTACCGGCAGCCCGAAGGTGACCGGCACTGTCATTACCGATACCTTCTACGACGGTGCTGGCCGGGTGGTGCTGGCCGATAATCCTTACGGAACTCCGTCGGCGTTGCCCTCGATCAACCGGTTCCCGACCGAGAATGCCACGCAGGTTCCTAGCCAAACGCAGACGGCCTACGATGGTGCCGCCCGGGTGGTAACGGTCAGCCAGCTCGGTTTAAACACCGCGACGAGCACGTTCGGCCCGTTGTGGAGCACGACAAATTCCTACCTCGGCGTCGATCGCGTCGACACGACCCCGCCGGACGGCGGCACCTACACCTCGACCTACACCGACAGCCGCGGTCACACCAAGGAACTGGCGCAGTACACCGGAGCCTCCTTCGCTGGCACGCCGAACAGCACCAAATACAACTACGACGTGCGCGGTGACTTGATCTCGATGGCTGATCAACCAGGCCATTCCTGGACCTGGACGTTCGACCTGCTGGGTCGTCAGGTCAGTGCGACCGATCCGGATACCGGGACCACGACGACGACCTACGACCCGAACGGCAATATCACCGACACTGTTGATGCCGACCAACACAAGCTGCACTTCGACTACGACGACCTCAACCGAAAGACTGCGGAATCGGAATGGCAGTCCGGCCCGGCCGCGTTCGCCCAGGTCGCAGCCTGGACCTATGACTCAGCGACTCTAGGCAAGGGTTTGCCGGCCGGTTCGACGCGCTACGTCGGATCGACTCCGACGACGCCTGGAACTGCCTACTCGAGCGCCGTATCGTCCTATAATGCGAACGGAAACCCGCTCGCAACGTCGCTGAGCATTCCTGCCTGGGCAGGTTCGAGCACGCCAAGCACCTACAACTGGGCCTATACCTACAACCAAGCCGGCATCATCTCCAGCATCACCGATCCTGCTGCCGGCGGAGTTGGTGCTGAGAAGATAACGACGAAGTATGATTTGCTCGGTCAGGTCTATGCGGTCGGCGGCTACGCCGCCTACCTCGCCAACGCGTTGCACACCCACACCAATCAGCCCGCGCTGCTGCAACTCACCGACGGCGTCAGCGAGGTTGATCGCAGCTACAGCTATGACGACGCCACGGCCAGGCTCACCGAGTTGCGGGTGACAACCAGTGCGACCACCGGCTACCACCTAGCCGATCATCTCTATACCTACAAGAACGACGGCGAACTCAGCCAGGACAGCAACACCGCCGACGGCCAAGGAACCGACACCCAGTGCTATCGCTATGACCAGTTGCAACAACTGACCCAGGCATGGACGCCGGCCAGCACCAACTGCACGACGGACCCCACGTCGGCAACGCTCGGCGGCCCGGCACCCTACTGGACCGAGTATTCCGGTGACCCAGCTACCGGCAACCGGCTATCGGTCATCAACCACGCCACCACGAGCATGGGGTTAGATACCAAACACGTCTACAACTACCCCGGCTCAGGCTCGTCTCAACCGCACGCGGTCAGCAGTATTGACAACTACACCGCACCGGCAGGCAACACCTCGTTCATGCCGGTCGGCAGCAATACCTACAGCTACGACCCGAGCGGTAACACGACGTCCCGACCCGGGCAAACCCTCGCCTGGGACAGCCAGAACCACCTTGCGACCGCCACCACCAGCGCCGGCGCTGCTGGCAACGTCTATGACGCCGATGGGAACCTGCTGCTGCAAACCGACCCGAACTCCGGGAGCACCCTGTTCCTTGGCGACACCGAGGTACACGTCCCGCCCGGCTCCAGCATCCCCACCGGCGTTCGCACCTATACCGCCTACGGCAGCCCGATCGCCGAGCGACTGACCACGGTCGCGGCACCGACCACCGTCGTCCAGTACTGGCTGGATGCCAGCCCCTACGGCCAGAACACCGTCGATGAAGAAGTCCGCTCATCCGACCTAGCCACCACCCACCGCTACTTCGATCCCTACGGCAACCCCCGCGGCAGCACCCCTACTTGGACCAGCAACCACACCTTCCTCAACGCACCGAGCAACGCCACCACCGGCACCATCCACCTCGGCGCACGCGACTACGACGCCAACCTCGGCCGGTTCATCTCCGCCGACCCATTGCTCAACACCGCCGACCCCCTACAAGTCAACGGCTACTCCTACGCCAGCAACAACCCCGTCAACCAGCTTGACCCGTCCGGTCTGTTGGCCGGTTGCGCAGACTCCTGCACGGCCACGTCGTCAGCAGCCCAAGGCGATAGCGTCGGGGAGGCCCCTGGCGTCAAAACCTCGAATACAGACCCCGGGGTCACCGTGGATCAGGGTGGGGCCGTCGTCTCCTACCCAGACGGTGTGTTCGGAAGCGATGACGGTAAGTCCCAGACCATCCTGGGTATCCCCCTTCCGAAGACGAAATGGACGCACGTCGACTTTCTCCCCTTCCTCGCCGGATTCGACCAGTACTACCAACAGCACGTGCACGACAACAGCACTGATCCCGACTACGAACCAGACCTGATCGCGGTCAGGGGAATGCTCGAGGGTTATTGCGACACCGTCGCGCACTGCTATTCAGGTGACATCCTGATGGCAGGCGTACGAGTCGACGCCCTCGTTGCGGGAAGCTCGGTCTCCCTGGCCGGAGGCCTGGCAGCATGGAAGATCAGCGGCGGCTTCGCCGGCCTGGGAAAGGGCCGTCAGAAAGATACGTCAAGCTGCGGCGGCGAATCCTTCACGCCGGAAACCAACGTCCTCATGGCCGATGGCACCACCAAGCGCCTCGACCAGATCCAAGTCGGCGACAAGGTCCAAGCCACCGACCCGGCCACCGGCGAAGCATCCGCGCAGACCGTCGCCAAGGTATGGGTCAACCACGACACCGACCTCATGAACCTCACCATCCACGCCAACGGCAAGACCTCGATCATCCACTCGACCCAGCATCACCCGTTCTGGAACGCGACACGCCACGCCTGGA
>JBDSAN010000518.1:0-3718 GCA_039922115.1 Jatrophihabitantaceae bacterium | reverse complement strand
GTCGGATTGACATGCGGCAACGATGGCATGCCTGAACCACGAGCGCGAGTATCAGGTGACGCTTCGCCTGGTCGGGACGAGCGAATCGGTGCCGATCGCCGCATGTTGCCGAATCCAGGCATGCATCGCGATCCCGGCCGCGACTCCCGCATTGATGGATCGGGTGGAGCCGAACTGGGCGATGGACAGCGTCAGTTCGGCTAGCGCACGGGCCTGCTCGGACAAGCCCGGCCCTTCCTGGCCGAACAGGAACAGCGCCCTGGGCGGAAGCTGCGCATGCTCCAGCGGCTGGCAGCCAGCGGTGTTGTCGATCGCGATGATCTGGTAGCCGCCGGCCGCTGCGTAGGCAGCCAGTTCCGCCAGCTCGGGGAGGTGTCGCAGGTGCTGGTAGCGATCGGTCACCATCGCACCGCGCCGGTTCCACCGCTTGCGTCCGATGATCAGTACCTCACCGGCCAGGAACGCGTTCGCGGTCCGCACCACCGTCCCGATGTTCGCGTCGTGCTGCCAGTTCTCGATCGCAACCGCGAACTCGTGCCGGCGCGTGTCGAGGTCGGCCACGATAGCGGCCACCGTCCAGTACCGGTACTGGTCGCTGACGTTGCGCCGGTCGCCCTCGGCCAGCAGTTGCGGATCGTATTGCGGGCCTGCGGGCCACGGCCGAGGATGCGGGCCCACCCCGACCACCAGGTCCGGTGTGGCCTCAGCAGCCGCTGGCGAGTTGTCGGCCGGTGATGGCATCGTGGCGGCTAGCCCAGCCCGAGATCGGCCAGCGAGAACGCGGCCCGGCACTCCAGTCCGGCGGCCCGGATCGTGTCGCCGGCTCCCCGGTCCACGATGAGCGCCACTCCGACCACGTCGGCGCCAGCTTCGCGCAGCGCCTCGACTGCGGTCAGCGGGCTCGATCCGGTGGTCGACACGTCCTCAACCACGAGGACTCGGCGACCGGCTACCGACGGACCCTCGACCCGCTGCTGCATGCCATGCTGCTTTTCGGCCTTACGCACCACGAACGCGTCCACCGCACCGTCGCTGGCGTGCATGATCGCCGAGCCGACTGGGTCGGCACCCAGGGTCAGGCCACCGGCGGCTGCGTAGTCCCAGTCAGCGGTCAGATCCAGCAGCACCCGACCGACCAGCGGTGCCGCCTTCGCGTGCAGGGTGATGCGGCGCAGGTCGATGTAGTAGTCGGCGCGCTGGCCCGAGGACAGCGTCACCTCACCGTGCACCACGGCTAGGTCCAGGATCAGTTCGCGGAGTTCTTCACGGTCGGTCACCCGGCCAGCTTATCGGCGGCTACCGCTTGGCCATCGCCTTGGCGACCAGCGGGCGCGGTAGCAGCTTGACCAGCCGCACGATCGCCCGGTAACGCTTGCTCGGCACGCTGACCACCTTGCCCGCTCGGGCATCGGCCAGGCCTTCGGCAACCACCCGGTCGGCGTTCAGCCACAGCAGGGACGGGGTGTTGCTCATGTCCGCCGAGGCCCGCTGATGGAATTCGGTGCGCGTGAAGCCGGGACAGATCGCGGTGATTCGCACCCCGCTGCCAGCGAGCAGCAGCGCCACTCCTTCGGTGAACGAGGTGACCCACGCCTTGCCCGCCGCGTAGGTGGCTGCCGCGCCGCGCGGCAGGAAGCCGGCCACCGAGGAGATGTTGATGATCTCGCCTCGGCCGCGTCCCTTCATCGCCACCACTGCGGCATGGGTCAGGGTGAGCACCGCCCGGACGTTGACGTCGAGCATTCGCAGCTCGTCAGCCAGTGGCGCCTTGCCGAAGGCCTGGTAGAGGCCGATGCCGGCGTTGTTGATCAGGGTGTCGACCGGATTGTCGGCCTGGCTGATCCGCTCGGCCACGGTCGCGCAACCGGCCTCGGTGCCCAGGTCGGCCGGCAGCACCTCGACCGCGATCGGGTAGCGCTCGCGCAGGTCGGCAGCGCTGGCCTGCAGGCGCTCGACGTCGCGGGCGACCAGGATCAGGTCGCGTCCCTCGGCAGCAAGGCGCCGGACGAACGAGGCGCCGAGGCCGGCAGTCGCGCCGGTGACCAGCGCGTAGCCGGTCAGTGGCGTGGACGCGGCGCTGCTCACTGGTCGGCTCGCTTGCGGGACTTGGCCCGCGGCGGCTTGCGCGAGGCCGGTGCTGGATCGGCGGGCGCTGCGTCCTCAGACGGCCCGACGGCGGTGGCGGCAACCGGCTCGCCAGCCGCGTCAGCGGGGGTGGGCGTTCGACGTTGGGTGGCCGCTCGCGGTCGGAACAGCGAGGCCGCCAACGGGATGGTGCCGGGACGGCGGAAGTAGGTCGCTGACGAGGGCAGGAACAGCAGCACGACCGCGATGATCGCCGAGAGCCCGTACAGTCCGGAGACCAGCCGCAGCAGCAGATCCTTGCCCGCCGCGAAGCCGAGCACCTGGAGCACATCACCGGGAATCAGGAACGCGAACACCAGGTACAGCCAGCGCGCCCAGCCCCGTCCCTCCCTGATGTACTTGATGAGCACCAGCACCATCAGCGAGTAGACCACCATGGCGAGCACGTTCGAGCGCAGGTTGCTGGTCACGTGCTGGTCCAGGGTGGCTGCCGACCAGTTCTTGGCGGCGTCGGTCTTGGCCAGCGAGTCCCGCACTTCCGGCCGGGCGCCGTAGAGCGCCAGTGCCGCACCGATCGACAGGACGCAGCGGGCAAGCAATGCGTAGATCGCACGATCCACCGAGGGCGGACGGCTGATCCGGACGGCGTCGGCGGGCGGCTGGTTGGCGTTGGTGTAGTGGTTCTGGCTCACCCTGCGCAGCGTACCGGCGCTGATCAGGCCGGCGGAGCCAGCCAGGACCCGACCGGCAGGTTGCGCAGCACGCCGAAGATCACGCCCAGTAGCAATAGCGAGGCCAGCACCGGACGGGGCAGCAGCCGGGACGCTCCCGCTGGGCTGGTCCAGCGCCACCATGCCAGCGCCAGCAGGGTAGGGCGAGTACGAACAGCAGGTTGTCCTGCAGGGCGGTGCCGAGTTGGCCGTGTAACAGGGCGTGACTGGCTCGGGTGACGCCGCACAGCGGGCACCAGAGACCGGTCATCGCGTGCAGCGGGCAGAGCGGAATCCGGCTGGTGTTCGGGTTGAAAAGGTACAGCCCGGGCACCGCCACCAACGCAACGGTGGCGGTGCGGACGAGTGTGGACCGGCGGGTTGGCCGGTCCACGCTCACCACCGCTGTCATCGGATCAGGAATCCCGCAGGCAGTTCAGGGCCACGGTCAGCAACTAGGCCCGCACCACGAAGTCGCCGGCGGCCTTGTCGTGCCAGCCCTGGTAGCGCTTGGTGCCGTCGAAGAACGGCGAGAAGTAGCCGACCAGGCACAGCAAGCCGGTCAGGCCCTGGACCAGGTAGCGGAGCATGCCGCGGCCGAACCCGATGGCGCCGCCGGTGTTGGCGTCGACGACCTTGATGTTGAGCGCTCGCATCCCCACCGACTGCTGGTTGACGCCGATCAGGTAACCGAAGTAACCGAAGCCGATGACGATGCCGAGCAGGTTGGCCAGCGCGCTCGGCGCGCCGATACCGACCACGATCAGGGACACGATGATGTCGGCCACGATCAGGATCACGATGTCGATCACGAAGGCGCCGAACCGGGTTCCCATGCTCGCGATGCTGCCCGAACCCTGTGGCGCGGCCTGACCGTAAGCCGAGTAGCCGGGTGCTGCCGGGTAGCCGCCGGGCTGGCCGTA